>DASPJQ010000849.1:0-1272 GCA_035628535.1 Flavobacteriales bacterium
CGGTTTAATGAGCTTGTACCGGAACACGGTTTAAAGGACATGAAACTTAGTGTTAGCGAGATTGCAGCACGCGAAAAAATACTTGCCGACAATGCCCAAAAAAAAACCGCAAAGCGCGTTAAAAAAGCGGTTCCCGAAATTGACCTGCACATTGAGAACCTGCTTGACAACTGGCAAAAAATGAGCAATTATGACATTCTTCAATATCAATTGCGTTTTTTCAGGCGGAAATTTGAAAAACTTATGGAACAAAAAGTCCCTAAAGTAATTGTCATACACGGCAAAGGTGAAGGTGTATTGAAAAGCGAACTGCTTCGTGAATTGATGAAATATGAAAATGTGGAGTTTTTAGACGGTTCTTATCTTGATTACGGCATTGGCGCTACTGAAATACGAATACATTACAGCAATAAACGATAACCATGTTTGAAAAAAAAGTTGTGTTGGTTACGGGGGCAAGTTCAGGCATTGGACAGGCCCTGGCACTTGCTTTCAACAAGGCAGGTGCCGTGGTTATTGGTGCCGGGCGCAACCTTTCGGGCATGCACGCCCTGCGCACACAATGCGAACACCCGCAACATTTTCATGCCGTTGAACTGGACCTTGAAAAAAGCGAAACGTTTATTGCAGTTGTGCAGGATATAATTAATCGCTTTGGACAGATTGATATACTGGTTAACAACGGTGGCATAAGCCAACGCAGCAACGCCCGCGAAACAGCGTTGGAAATTGACCGCAAAATAATGGAGGTAAATTATTTTGGAAACATTGCGCTTACCAAAGCGGTGCTTCCCTATATGCATAAGCAAAAAGGGGGGCATGTGGTTGTGATAAGCAGCATTGCCGGCAAATTTGGTTTTTATTTGCGTTCGGCCTATGCGGCATCCAAACATGCCTTGCACGGATTTTATGAGTCGTTGCGCATGGAAGAAGAAGAAAAAGGCATAAAGGTATTGGTTGTTTGCCCAGGAAAAGTGGCCACCAACATATCGGTAAATGCTTTGACGGGCGATGGAAATAACCATGCAAAAATGGACAAGCAAACGCAGGAGGGCGTAAGTGCCGAATATTGCGCCAATGAAATTTTGAAAGGAATTGTTTCAGGGAAAGAAGAACTATTTATAGGCGGCAAAGAGTTAAGGGCCGTGCGGGTCAAACGTTTTTTTCCAAAACTGTTTTCAAGGTTGATTAAAAAACAGCCCAGGGAGTGATCAAATCAATTCAATTAGGGATAAGGCGTTGATTTTATATACAGCCGCATTCATTAATTTG
>DASPJQ010000850.1:0-1743 GCA_035628535.1 Flavobacteriales bacterium
GGCCAGCGAAATGTTTGAACGGATGATCATTTTTTCCTCTTCCTTTGTAGGATACCCCAAAACTACTTTAAGCATAAAACGGTCTACCTGCGCTTCAGGCAGCGGGTATGTGCCTTCCTGTTCAACAGGGTTTTGTGTTGCCAATACCAGGAATGGTTCGGGCAGTTTGTAGGTTTGGTCACCAATGGTCACCTGGCGCTCCTGCATGGCTTCCAGCAACGCACTTTGCACCTTTGCCGGAGCACGGTTTATTTCATCAGCCAGAATGAAATTGGCAAAAATAGGCCCCTGTCTTACCGTAAATTCTTCCTTTTTCTGGTTATAAATCATTGTACCGATTAAGTCGGCAGGAAGCAGGTCAGGCGTAAACTGAAGGCGGTTGAATTTTGCATCAATGGCATCGGAAAGTGTTTTGATGGCAAGGGTTTTTGCAAGACCCGGAACACCCTCAAGCAAAATATGACCGTTTGAAAGCAACGCTATTAACAATCTTTCCACCATGTGCTTTTGTCCCACAATGACTTTGTCCATTTCAAAAGCCACCATGTCAACAAAAGCGCTTTCGGCTCTAACACGATCGTTAAGGGCGTTAATATCGGGAGCGCCTGATTGAGGTTGAACGGGTTGCGTTCCGAAAAGAGGCGGTTCAAAATTACTGAAATCACTCATTTTTAATGGGTTTTTACCACAAACAAAACAACTAAAAAAGCACGTTAAGGAAATTCAACCCCTGTTAAAATTTGTTAACCATTGTGCTTGGAAAATACCCTTATTTTACCAATGCAAATTTTCAAAAAATGGAAGCAAAAAAGGGCCTTACACTGGCTGAAACAATTAACCATGTACGCAATTTTCATGAAGCTTTTTTAATTCCCAATGCAGAATCACCAACCTTGTTGGAACACAGGGGTGATTGGGAATTGCGCCACAGGCTTATGCAGGAAGAAAATGATGAATACCTTGAGGCATGCGAAAAAGGCAACCTTACCGATATTGCCGATGCGCTTGGCGACCAATTGTATATTTTGTGCGGCACGTTGTTACGGCACGGTTTGCAACATAAAATTGAAGAAGTTTTCATTGAAATCCAACGCAGCAACATGTCAAAACTTGATGCCAATGGAAAACCCATTTTCAGGGAAGACGGAAAAGTTTTGAAAAGTGAGTTGTATTTTAAACCCGATATTGCAGCCGTACTTGCGCGTTAAATGAAAAAAGCCGCCTCCGTTCCTCTCTCAAAAACACCAGGTTTTGGAAAATTGCTGCAAACGTACCTTGAAGGGAATAATGCGTTGCTGCCCTCACCCGTTTTTGACATTAAAAAAACCATTGAAGCGAAAAAAAAATTCGCGCACCGCACCATTTTGCAAGCTGTTTTAACTCAACAAAACGAAAGCATTCCCTTAAGCGAAAAATCGCGTAAAAACATTGATTTAATCGGCAATCACAGCACCTTTTGCATTACAACAGGACATCAATTGACGTTAGCTGGCGGGCCGTTATTTGTTGCATATAAAATTTTGACTGCAATAAAACTTACCATTGAAGCAAAAAAAGCTTTGCCGGAGTATAACTTTGTACCTGTTTTCTGGCTCGCTTCTGAAGATCATGATAGGGAAGAAATTGACCATTTTTCCCTCTTTGGAAAAACATTCAAATGGGAAACCGACCAGGGCGGGGCGGTTGGAAAATTCAGCACAAAGGGCATTGCCGATGTTTTGGATAAAATGGTTGCCGAAACCA
>DASPJQ010000851.1:0-3419 GCA_035628535.1 Flavobacteriales bacterium
CCCTGTACGAGTTAATGGGCGAAACAAAAAAATCAGGTGACGAGGCCGATAAAGCAATTAAGGAACTTAGTCCCGATTATACTCAAATTTCACAACTGGGTGAAGCTTTCAGGAACCGGAACATGCTTGATAAAGCTTTTCAAACATATGCAAAAGGTGAGCAATTATTGGCCAATCCAAACCAGTTTGCCATTCCCAAGGCTGAAATTCTTGCCCAAAAGGGCGATTATGAAAAAATGTTTCAAACGTATTTTGATTTGATTGACTACAATGAATCGTATGTGAGCCTGGTACAAACATCGTTAACCATGGTGGTGAATTTTGATGATGAAAAAGATACCAAGGTTGATTTGTTGCGCGCTGAAATTTTAAAGCGCATACAAAAAAACCCTTCAAGCGAACCCTATACCGACATGCTCGTTTGGTATTTTCAGCAAAAAAATGATTTTGGCAGCGCGTTCACCCAGGTTAAAGCATTGGACAAACGCCTGAAAATGGAAGGTCAAAAAGTAAGCGAGTTTGCCGGGCTTTGCATCAACAATGACCAGTACGAAATTGCTGCCAAAGCCTACGACTATATTGTGCAACTGGGCCCTTCGGCTCCGTATTATTATACTGCACAAACGGGTTTGATTGATGTGTTATACCAGAAAATTGTGGTTAAAGGTTATTACACACCTGAAGAATTGGCCATGTTTGAAACCAATTGCCAAAAAATAATTACCGAATTTGGCGATGGTGCCGAAACGGCCTCACTCAAGGTTAAACTGGCCCACATACAGGCATTTTACCTGCATAAGCATGCCGAGGCCATGGGCGGTTTATCCACCGCGCTTGAAATCCCGGGCTTAAGTGAAATGCAAAAAGCCGAAATCAAAATGGAATTGGCCGACATACTGGTACTGACAGGGAGTATCTGGGACGCTTCACTTTATTATTCGCAGGTTGAAAAAGCCTATAAACACGATGTCATAGGTCACGAAGCTAAATTCCGCAATGCACGTGTATTTTATTATAGCCATGATTATAAATGGTCGCAATCACAGCTTGATGTGTTGAAGACCTCAACCAGCAAGCTCATTTCAAATGATGCCATGAATTTATCATTACTCATAACCGAAAATTTAGGGCTTGACAGCATAGCTGAGCCCCTTAATTTTTACAGCGATGCTGAATTGCTGTTTTTCCAGAATAAAGATGAAGAAGCTATAAAAAAAATAGACTCGATGAACAAAGCGTACCCATTCCATTCATTAGCCGATGAAGCGTTGTTTTTGCAATTCAAAGTGGCCAAGAAAAAAGGTAATATGGATGGAGCAAAAAAACTGCTGGAAGAAATAATTGCCAAGTTCCCTACTGACATTTTGGGCGATGATGCCATTTTTAATCTTGCCGAAATGCAGCATTACCATTACAAAGACCTCGAAAAAGCTTCGGAATTGTATAAAAAAATCATGTTTGATTATCCCGGAAGTTTATACGAAGTTGAAGCCCGCAAGCGGTTCAGGATTTTAAGGGGTGAGAACATCAATTAGAACTGAGAACAAAGAACAAGTTGTTTGGGAGCGAGTGTGTTGCAGGTTGCCTTCCAAAATATAGCGTTCAGTAGTTCAATGTTGTTTTTCGCAGCTATTAAAAGGTCATAAAGTTTCTTCATTCTTTGTTCTTGTTCTCTATTCTTTGTTTTATCTTTACTCCATGATCATTTACAACGTTACCGTTAACATTGATGAAAGCATTCAGGCCGACTGGGTGGAATGGATGCGAAAGGTGCACATTCCCGATGTACTGAAAACAGGTTGTTTTCATGAGGCACGTTTTACGCGCGTAGTGGTAAACGAAGAAATGGGTATAACCTATTCCATTCAATATTTATGCGACAGTACCGAAGTGCTGCAGCATTATGCCGATAATTTTGCGCCTAAACTTCAAAAGGACGTGAAAGACCGTTATGGTGATAAATTTAATGCGTTCAGGACCATGCTTGAAGTGGTTGACGTATTGGTAGTGAATAAATAAAATAACCTGCAGGATGACCTCAAGGCGCCTTATAAAAACGGCAAAAATTATTACCCTGTTTTCTTTTTTTGGCGGGACCATCATATTTTTTTGGTTTTACTTTACCATGAATTACAATGCGCTTTTTTTGGGTTATATGTACATTGCATTTACCGTAATACTCAACCTGGGTTTGCTTGTGGTTATGCTGGTGCGCAGCCTTAGCGATGAGGAAAGCCGTTCAAAACTGCGTTCAGCAGGGGCGTTGATGTTTGTGAACATACCCGTTATGTTTATATACGTTGGACTTACTGTGATGCTGTTAAACCGGTTACGCATTACACTTGTAAATAAAACAACGCACGAAATAGCCAACATAAAGCTGTTTGGCTGTGAAGAACATAAAATAGGAAATATTCCTGCAGGAGAAAGCAAAGGGGTTTGGGTATACATCCCAACCGATTGCCAGGTAGAAATGGAATACCTGTTAAATGGTCGTAAAACGAATGCGACCGTTGTTGAATACGCTTCGGCTGGCCATGGCGAATTAATTACCTATGAAATCAGGCCATGAACGTTCGACCCAAAAAACACCTCGGCCAGCATTTTTTACATGATCAAAAGATATGTGAGCGCATTGCAGCGGCTGTTTCACAGGACAGTATAAAAAATATTTTGGAAATTGGCCCGGGAACGGGTGCGCTTACAAAAAAATTATTGCCGCATTTTCCTTCTCTGAAGGTAATTGACATTGATACAGAATCCATCCGGTATTTAAGGGACAACAATGTTTTACCTGCTGAAAACAGTATAGAAGGCGATTTCCTGGAGAACGATATCAGTAGTTATTTCAACGGGGAACAATTTATGGTTGTGGGAAATTTTCCCTACAACATTTCATCGCAAATACTGTTTAAGGTATACGATAACAAAACGCTTATACCTGAAATGGTGGGCATGTTTCAAAAGGAAGTTGCGGTGCGCATTACCAGTGGTCACGGTACCAAGGATTATGGGATACTTTCGGTGCTTATCCAGGCTTTTTACGAGGCAAAATATTTATTTACCGTTAACCAGGGGTCATTTAACCCACCGCCCAAAGTAAAAAGCGGGGTCATTAAACTGGTACGCAAGAATGGTTTTTTGCTGGGATACGATGAAAAGATTTTTAGCCGCGTAGTAAAGGCGGCATTTAACCAGCGCAGAAAAACCTTAAAAAACAGCTTATCGGGGCTTATGCAGCCCGGTCAAAAAATACCGTTTGAGGGGTTAAGGCCTGAACAGTTGAGCGTACCTGAATTTATTGAACTTGGGGCCTGCTTCCGTTAATGTTTTCAATCTTGAGTTATTTCCGTATTTTTGCTTAAAACCAAGGCATGAAAAAAATCCTGTTCATTGTTTTAAGCTTTTTTTCGTTTAAG
>DASPJQ010000852.1:0-1238 GCA_035628535.1 Flavobacteriales bacterium
TTTTCTTGCCCATTTTTGGCAAATCTGGCATGCTGAATTCATGAGTACTAAGCTGCAAGACATCGCGGTTGTCGTTACCAGCGGTAAAAAATACACGACCCCTCAAGGCTTTACTGCCATTAAAGATGGCATACCGACTTCACGGCTACCGCACACTTCCGTGTTACCTAAACCCCCGTGGTTGAAAATTAAATTACCTGCGGATACTCGCCAATATAAAACCGTACAAAAAGCGGTACATGAACATCAACTCAGTACCGTTTGTGAAGAAGCCAAATGCCCCAACATCAGCGAATGCTGGTCACATGGCACCGCCACTTTAATGTTGATGGGTTCTGTGTGTACTCGCGCCTGTCGATTTTGTTCTGTCGATACTGGCAATCCAAAAGGTTGGCTCGATTTAGCAGAGCCAGAAAAAGCCGCTACCACAGTGGCCCTGATGCAATTAGAATATGTCGTACTCACTTCTGTTGATCGTGATGACTTACCCGACGGTGGCGCCACTCATTATGCCAACACCATCCGCGCCATTAAAGAAAAATGTCCCCAGACTAAAGTCGAGGCATTAACACCTGATTTTCAAGGTGACAAAAAATGTGTCAACATTATTTTAGACGCAGGAACCGATGTATTTGCGCAAAATGTTGAAACGGTTGAACGATTAACTCACCCCGTACGTGATCCCAAAGCAGGCTACTGGCAAACCATTCATTTACTCGCGCATGCAAAAAAACAGCGCAACGACATCCTGACTAAAACCAGTTTAATGCTAGGCTTAGGAGAAACGAAAACAGAAATTTTAAAAACCATGGATGAATTACGCGACGCAAAAGTGGATGTCTTAACACTCGGCCAATATTTACAGCCAACCACACACCATTTACCTGTAGAACGATTTGTTACACCTGAAGAATTTACTGAATATCGTGAGATTGGTTTAGCGAAAGGGTTTTTTGAAGTTGCTGCTGGGCCTTTTGTCAGATCAAGTTATCGTGCGGATCGTATTTTTAAGAAAAATAATCTTGATATGTAAGTGAAAACAAAAAAGCCGGCATAAGCCGGCTTTTTTAACTCACGCGAAATTTATTCGTCATGAAAACGGCGCTGTTCACGACGACGGAACGGCGGTCTGCCACCACCATTGCCACCACGACCACCACGGCCGCCACCATTACCACCACCATTGCCACGATCTTCGGCTTCGTTGATGCGAAGCGGACGACCTTGATAATCTTGGC
>DASPJQ010000853.1:0-1268 GCA_035628535.1 Flavobacteriales bacterium
GAACGGTTTACGGCTCCTGGATTTAAATTCCATCCTAATCCCACCCAACTGGCTTCCGCATCCATGCCTGCAACACCATTGTAGGTAAGGTTT
This sequence comes from Flavobacteriales bacterium, assembly GCA_035628535.1. GTDB lineage: Bacteria > Bacteroidota > Bacteroidia > Flavobacteriales_D > UBA2798 > DASPJQ01. The sequence goes on from DASPJQ010000853.1 coordinate 94, forward strand.
AATGCATACCCATCCATATTCATAAGCGGGATATTGTATTTGAAATCGCCTGAGGAAATATCCACCATATCAGACGTATCAATGGGTTGAAACCCACTAACCTCAGGTTGCGAAGGCCCGCCTGTTAATGCCCACGTCATGGTAGGATAAGCAATGTCAAAAACCATGGTAAGCATAAGGTAGCAGGCCAGAATTTTCGATACAAAACTCTTCCTGATTTTTACCAGCATGGGTGTAGTCTTCTTCATAATCTTATTTTATTTTGAAATAAGGTAATTCGTTAATGCTTTTTTGAAAGAAAAATTTAATGATGCCGTTCTTAAACAAATTGTCCTGGAATGCCACGGTGGCTCCATTTTTAAAATCAACTTTTGGGAATGTTACAAGAAAGTTTAATCCGTTTTGCAGGTTAAACGTGCGTTCAAATTCATGCAGGGCGCAAGGCACAGTGTCTTTACCCATCACCATCACAATGTCTTCGTTCAGGTGAAACGAACAATACTTGATACGCTCGGTGTATTCTCCATTGCGTTCAAGCCCGTACCGCAAAAGCTCACCCTGGTGCTTGTCATTGCTGATGTTTAATTTGTAATAAATAAGGTCTTCATAATGAGTTTTTGCCTCGGCAAACTTCGCGCTGTCACCTATATTGCCGCGCAATTCCTGCATGGCCATCTGGTCTTGTGAAAGCATAGTGAGCTTGTATGTAAAATCGCCAAGTGTTTTTGATTGGGTGAATTCTACATTGGTTTGCGACCATTTGGCAAATTCCTCCTTGTCATCAAAATAAGCCTTGCCGTCAGCGTCCTTTTTAGGAGCAACTGCATCAGCCGCCTGCGATTTTTGACAACTCATCCACACACAGCCTATAGCCGTTAAAACCGTTAAATATGTAAGGGCATTTCTCATTTATTTGCCTGCATATTTTTTATTAATGTATTTAATCACAGGCTCGGTCACATCCATGCTGGCTTGTGCCTGCATGACCGTCCCGTTTCCAAGGCTTCCAAAAATCATATCATAACCATTGGCATCACCGTATTCCTTAATATAAATATTCATCTGTTTAATAATCTGCGCATCATAATCGGCATTCACTTTCTGGTTTTCCTCGTCATACACTTTCATTAACTCCATGTATTGTTTGCGTTTTGCTACAAATATTTCAGTTTTTG
>DASPJQ010000854.1:0-2678 GCA_035628535.1 Flavobacteriales bacterium
AAACAACAAAAGGTTTTAACAGGTTAGTTACTGCTGTAGCAGTCATGTTTGCAAGTATTTGCAACAATGCCAAAGCGGTACAACTGCCAACCATTAATAATCGGATCTATACCGATCCTATTACCATGGTCCCTGTTACCGTTGGTGCCAACACCAATGTTGATATAACCCCGAAAACAGGGGCTTTTGTTGATGTAAGCGTGGTATGCAAGGTAGAATTTGCATATGATGTAAACTATGCGCGTTTTGTGACGCCTCCGGGCGGTGCAACCACGGTGGATGTTTTGCTTACACCCTATGACCAGTTTAATGTTGCAGGGACACCGTTTACCCACACTTTTTCCATAACCTATGATCCCTCAAACCCAAATCCCGTTAAAGACAAAGACCTTTTTGTTATAAACAACGCCTGGCGGGTTGATGCACAAATAACCGCTATTAACGGGTTAACAACCGGCACTTTACCTGCCAATATGTATGTTGACCTGAAACTTGATATTGACCGTGTGTATGATTTTATTTCGGTATTAACCACCGGCCCTTCACTGGCAGCACCAACCGCAATCAGCATTGACGGTATTACAGGAGCTGATGAGATACAACTTACCTGGACAGCGCTTCAGGGGGCTGATGAGTACCAATTGGAATGGACGTTTATCAATGATTACAATACAACTGTTTCAGGAACTCCAATTTCGCCAAGCGTATTACCGTTTGATTTCCGCACCAATGCCACGCGTGTTACCACAAAAGAATTGACCTACCGTGTACCTTTGTTGTTTGACCGCGGCTGGGTTGCTTTCCGTTTACGTGCGGTTGGACGCGATATGACCAATCCCACACAAATATTATTTACTGACTGGAACAACAATATTCCTGATGCACCTGGTGGCTCTTATCCCAACCTTGCCGCCATTCCCACAAAAATTCTTGTTGCCGCGCATGAGGATAATAAAAATTGGCAGGTAACAAGTACGTTTGCCGAAGAAGGAAAGAAAAAAGAAGTAATCAGTTATTTTGACGGAAGTTTACGCAACAGGCAAACCGTAACAAGGGTCAATACCGATAAGGACGTAATTGTTGGAGAAACCGTTTATGATTACCAGGGTCGCCCTGCTGTTACAATACTTCCCACACCGGTTGACAACAATACGCCAGGAATTTCGCCTTCCATACATTATTATCCATTTTTTAATACAAGCGATGTTTTTACGGGTGTTCCATATAGTAAAAAAGATTTTGACCTGGATGATGCCAATTCATGTGATGCAGGGGCCAACGGCTTAAGCACTTCCAGCGGAACGTCAAAATATTATTCACCAAACAATCCTGATTTCAGCAATGAGCGTTCATTTATTCCTGATGCCAAAAAATATCCATTTACACAAATTGAATATACACCTGATAATACAGGACGCATCAGAAGCCAGGGCGGAGTTGGTTCTGAATTTCAGTTAGGGGATCTTACCAACCCGCATGAAACTAAATACTTTTATGGTCAACCCAACCAATTGCAATTGGACCGTTTATTCGGAACTGAGGTTGGCGATGCTGCACATTACAAGAAAAACGTGGTCATAGATCCAAACGGCCAATCAAGCGTAAGCTATCTAGACCAGGAAGGCCGCGTTGTTGCAACATCGTTGGCTGGCGATGCCCCGGTTAACCCTGACTTAACTCCTAAACTTGATCCGATACCTTCAGAAAGCGCGGCTGCTGTTGACATGCTTATAGACCTTTTTGCCAAGGACGCTAATGGGAATAGCAGTTTAAACACAGTCAACATAAGCGGTGACGCCATTGAATTCTCAACGCAATTACTGGTACCGTATGCGGCTAATTATACATTTAGTTATGATTTTAATGTTGCTCCGTTCACGGACACCTGTCTGGACGACAGTTTGGTTTGCTTTAACTGCGTATATAACCTTACGCTTAGTATTAAGGATGAATGTGGAACCGAATTGGTTCAGTTTGGAAGTCCGGCCGGGCCAATAGAGGATATGCTGGTAGGTCAATTTACGCAAACCACGAGCGGACCTCAATTCCAGTTAACGTGTATGGGCAATTATACCATGAGCCCTTCCTATACGCAAACAATGGCCTTACCCGTGGGTAATTACACCATTACCAAAACATTAACCATAAATCAGGATGCGCTTGATTTTTATATTGATGCGTATCTTGACCCGGAAATCAATCCATGCATTAAAACCCTTGAAGAGTTCCAGCAGAGTTACCTGGACTCGCTTGACACCACAAGTTGTTATATTGATTGTGAAGAATGCTTAGCCAACCTTGGTTCAAAAGATGATTTTGTGGCCAATGGTTTGGGAACAGCGCTTGAGTTTGACGTATTGTATGAGCAGTGCGTGAAAGACTGTAAGACCATGTATAGTCCGTGCGAAGCGGCTTATGAGATGATGCTGGCCGATGTTACTCCTGGCGGACAGTATGCCGAATATTTGTCGGGAAGTTCAATAAATCCGGGAGCATTCCCGCTTTCCGTGTTAAACACCTCAAATCAACTCCCAAAAAACCTGACCATTTTTGGCGCCATTACAGGTGCAGGAACCTGGAGAACGCCACAAACCACACTCAACAATACGGTTTACAATAATTATATCAATGATGATGGCAGCATTGCCCAGGTAGAGGTATTCCCTGCGGGCACCGGT
>DASPJQ010000855.1:0-4012 GCA_035628535.1 Flavobacteriales bacterium
AGGAATCGCATTTAGTGCACAATTACGGAAGAGCCACGCAGTACGAGGGAATGCGTGAAGCTTATTTGGAATGCCTGCGCAAATTGAACATCCAGATGCTGTAAACGGCATATTGGAGGCAATCTCAGAGAGACATCTGCATTTTTTATTTAAGAGTGTAATTAGAATTAAGCTTTAACGGGCTTAATTTTTTATTTTGTTCAATGGTCAATTTACAATGATCAATTATTAATTGCCTGAAGACCTTAGTCCGGTCCCTGCTTTTACTGATCAATACTTTTTGCACTAAATTGATCTTTGAGAAGTTGTCATAATTGTTAAAGCTGATCAATCACATCGCCTGAATTGGCATACTGCATTTTACTGTTAGGGGAAGTTTGGCTCACAATTGCTTCTGCAAAATAGGTTTGTATAATAAGCGAAAGGTTGGTAAGCACTACAACAATAAAGCACGTAAAAACAATCAATATTTCAGGGGTTCGCAGCAGGTAAACAAGCGGCTGTATAAGCAAAGTTGAAAGAATTAGCGTAAAGTGAAATAACACCGCGCAAAGTACGTACGTTATAAAAGCGATTTTAAAATAATAAGCCAGTTGGTTGGACTCACTTTTTACCTGTAGCAGCTTTCGCAAAAACAGCACGCTTAAGTACATGCCAAGCAAGGGTACAAAAATCTGCAGGATGTAATTTATCCATTGTCCCAATAAATGACGCGATGCAATGCTGTAGGCATACCTGTTTTCAACCATGTAGCTGAAACCAGCGCTAAAAATTAAATTGGCTGCAAGCAAAATGCCTAAACCACAAAAATAATATTGCATGCTTTGCGGCCCAAGTGCGTTCAACTTAAGTTCATTGTGACGAAACTGGTACACAAAATACGTATGAAACATCATGAAGCTTGTAAGCTGGGTGGCAACTTGTCCATTTCCCTGGTCCCTCAACACCATTTCATACAGGTTTTCGAAAAGTCCATCACTATCGTTAAAACGATCAAAAAGTGCGTTGGCTATATATTGGTTTGCAAAAAGTGCAATAATGCTTATGACAATAAAAAGCAAGCCATGAAAAAAGAACCGATTAAAGTCGGTGCGCAATTGTGAAAGGCTAAAAGTGTCAAGGAAATTTTTAAATGTTTGTTTTATCATTCGCTAAAAATAATAAAACCAACGTATGAAAAAAGCCAGGCGATTAATTTATTACCAGCTTTTGCAATTTGCTTATTCCCTCTGAACTGATTTGAACAAGATATACACCCCGGTTAAACACGCTGTTCAGGATGAAGCTGTTTTTACCATCATTTCCCAACGAAAGTTGGTATGAATAAACAAGTTTTCCCGAAATATCAAATACCTGTAAAACGGCCGTTTGATCAATGCTACCACTCAGGTCAAACTGAACAACGCCATCACTGGCTGGATTTGGAGCAATAACAAGGTCAATGCCTGTTGCACCATCATAATAAACCGTACGTATTCCGGAATAGGTTGAAAAACCATCGTAGTTGGTTTGGCCAAGCCTGTAATAATTTACACCCGCTGCCGGATATAAATCGACCACCGAATAGGTATTTACACGGTTGGATGTACCGGCACCTTCAACTGTTGCCAGTATTTCAAAATTGGTTCCGTCAATGCTTTTTTCAACTGTAAAATAATGGTTGTTTGTTTCGCTGGTGGTTGACCAGTCAATGAATGTTTTGCCGGTTCCTTTTTTTACTTCGTAAGAAAGCAATTCAATGGAAAGCGGTGATGCGCCAACAAAATACGGATACACGCTTGAATGGTGGCAGCCGGTTGGAATGGTATAGGTATAACAAAGAACATAGGATGTTCCAACCGTTGTGGTGGCCGACATGCTGGCCAGTGTTCCCGATGCTACAGTTGCACCGCATGAACTTGTTTGCAGGGTCCATGTAAGCGCGGTTACATTACCACCTGAACAGTTGGACGAAATAATCATGCTGAAACTAACAGTAGTACTGGCAGCAACAAAGGAATAGCAGAATGTGTGCGTTTCACCACCATCACTCAAGGGAGTTAAAACATATTCAGGGCAAGTTGAGGTTACCGTAGCAACACTGGGTGTTGAGGCGTAACCGCAACCCGATGTGCATGGGCTTGCACACGTACAGTTGGCCGGTGTATTGCCAACCGCCATGCAAAAAACAGGGGCTTTGCAACCTGATCCATCATTGTAACCAACTTGAACAAGGTAAGTATTGCCAACAGTAAGTCCGGTCAGATAAATTACAATGGCACCATCAGAAGCTGATGATTCACTGGCAAGAATAGAGCCTGAACCCGGTATGCACGTGGATGAATTGTAAACAACCATGGCCATGCGGGTAGGGCACCAGGTAGCGCCTGAAACCAACCCGGTAAATTCCCACTCAACATACATGCTGGTGCTTGTTGCTACGAATTTATACCAAACTGTTTGGGAAAAAGCAGCAGAAGCACCTGTTGATCCGGTTGCTGTTACTTCACCGCCCTGCACAGTACCCGCATCAGTGGTTTGTGAACAGGTTGGTGATGCACCTGAAACAAGGGTGGTGGCACTGGCGCAATTATCATTTGCAGGTTGAGCAAATGCAACTTGTGCCGAAGCACAAACTAAAAATAATATGCTCAATAATTTATTTGCCACTGGTGTTTTTTGGGTGTGTAACCATTTTATTTACATAATAAACCAGTATTTCAATATCGCTGTTTACCACCCACAGGTAGTCAACATCATGCCTGCGGTACAGGTTCATTTTTTCAAGAACACTTGTGGAAACCGGTGTTCCCGATGTATTTTTAATGATTTTGTATGTGTTGGAATCAGGAATTTGCGGCTTGTAACGCAGGTGATCGGTTGTCATAACAGATTCCATGCTTTGAGCAGAAACCTGCTTCACCGCAAAAGCGAAAAAAAGACATATGAGTAAACGGGTCATAAATAAAATGCGTACCTGTGTATTGTGAATGATACGAAAATACTACGCTTTAGTGTAAAAATCACATGAATTCTAAAGATTGTTAAGAAAAACATGTTAACGTGGTCAGATTCCTAGTAAGATTACACGCATTGCAACAAAAATCAAACAAATAATAGGAAAACACACAATTGACACAAATAAAAAACCCCCTTCCTTCGTCAAGCGCAGGAGTGGGGGCGTATTATAAAATTTTTGTCAGCGATTAGTTACCCAGGTCTTCAAACTCAACGCTTGAAAACTCCTTGGTGTGTTCCGAATGATTGTTGGGTTGGTCGCTTTGCGGAGCAATAAAGCCGCTTGCTTTCAACTCATCAATTTTGGCAATGGTCTCATTCAGTCCATCAACAAACTTTTCAAAGTCTTCCTTATAGAGGAAAATTTTGTGTTTTTCGTAGTTGAATTTACCGTCCTGTCCGAAGCGTTTTTTGCTTTCCGTCAGGGTCAGGTAAAAATCATTTCCACGTGTTGATCTTACATCAAAGAAGTAAGTGCGTTTGCCAGCTTTAACCGCTTTTGAAAAGATTTCATCGCGTTTTTTGCTCTCTTGTACATCTTCCATCATCACTCTTTTTAAGGTTAATTCATATTATGTCTTAACAAAAATATAAAAATCTCCCACAAAACAATGTTGATAAGCAAAAAATGGAGGTTTACCGACAAAAAAACCTGCTTGGCTTAATCATATGACGTGCTGGTTTCCTGCGATGCCTTGATCATTTCGGCATACTGTGAAGGGTTTAAATCGTTGAAATAGAAGTTAACAGGATTTATTTTTTCCCCGTTTTTAATGATTTCATAATGCAGGTGGGGGGCTGTTGACTTGCCGGTTGAGCCTGCAAAGCCTATAACATCGCCCCGTTTCACTTTTTGACCCTTTTTTACATTAAATCCGCTTAAATGGGCGTACATGGTCTTATAGCCAAAGCCATGATTAAGCAATACGATATTGCCATATCCCCAAAACCCGCTCTCTACATTTTCAACCACCGCATCGCCTGTTGCCCTTATTTTGGTGCCCGTTTTACAGGG
>DASPJQ010000856.1:0-3498 GCA_035628535.1 Flavobacteriales bacterium
AATAACCAAGCGGGAAAAAATGCAGCAGGACCAGGAAATTGTGCAACAAAAAATGTACACGTTTGGTGGCATTATCGGTTTTGGGTTAATGGTTGTTGTTGCCATTATATCCCTCAGGGCTTCACGACAAAAGAAAAAAGACAATTTACTGATTGCCGAACAAAAAACACTGGTTGAAGAAAAGCAACGCGAAATACTTGACAGCATACATTATGCGAAAAGGATACAGCGGGCCTTATTGCCCAGTGAAAAATACATTTCAAGGAACCTGAAAAAATGAAGCGCACGCTGTGTACATACGTTTTGTTAATACTTTTTGCGCAAGGTGGTGCACAATCAAACCTTGATTCATTGCTGCGTTTGGTCAAGACCGCCCCCAATGACACGAATAAGATAAAAACATACATTGCCATTGCTTCTGAGTATTCGTTCAGGAATCCCGACAGCAGCATTCTTTTTGCCACAAGGGCCATTGAACTGGCAAAAAAACTGAACAAACCTTTTTATGCAGCGCGTGCCAATTATGAAATAGCCTGGTCCTGGTATTCAAAAGGCAATTACCCTGTAGCGCAGGAAATTGCTTTTGATCTGCTGAAGTATGCCGAAAAAACGAAGAACGATATGCTTATTATGTCGGGTCACAACCTTTTGGCAACCATTTATTCAGAAATGGACGAACAGGAAAAAGCCCTGCATTACCACCAAAAGGTGCTTGAGCTGGCCCAACGCACCGGATACGGTGATGGTGTGGCGGCCTCGTTCGGCAACATTGCCATTGTTTACGATAACATGGGTAGATACCACGAGTCACTTATATACTGTTTTAAAGCAATTGATAAATATACAGCGCTGCATAACCCGAGGGGTGTTGCCGCCCAGTACTCCAACATTGCAGTGTCATATATGAACCAGGGCGATTCGGCCGTGGCAAAAGGCAACCGCAAATTTGCAATGGAGAATAAATATGCGCATGCCGCAAAATTCGCCCTTGAAGGCATAAGCCGGTCAAAAGCGGTACAAAATGAACGCGGGATTTTAACCAATACACTGCACCTGGCAGAAATTTATTTGCGCATGGAAAAGTGGGACGAGTGCAAGGCGCTCTCAAAAGAGACCCTGAGACTGGCTCAAAATTTCAATTCACTTTCGGCCGTATTCGATTCCCACATGCTGTTGTATACCCTGTATAAAAAAGAAGGCCGGTATGAACAGGCATTGGCGCATTACAAAGCGTATATTGTTGCACGTGACAGCATTGAAAATGATGAGAATATTCGTAAACAAGAGCTCCTTGAAATGCAATATGAATTTGATAAAAAACAAACTGCTGACAGCATTCAGGTTACCGAAAAAAGAAAACGCGCAAAATTGCTTCACGATCAACAGGTGGCCAGTCAAAAAATGTATACCCTGGGCGGCATAATTGCTTTTAGCCTCATGCTTGTTGTGGCGGTTGTTTCGTTTCGCGCATTCAGGCAAAAGAAAAAGGACAACCGCCTGATCATGCATCAAAAAATCCTTGTAGAAGAAAAGCAACGGGAGCTGGTGGATTCGATTTATTATGCGCAACGCATTCAAAGAGCTTTGCTCCCTTCTGAAAAATACATTACACGCACACTTACAAAAAAATAGCCCGGTCCCGGGAAAAAAATTACTGCATGGTAAACAGGTTTACGCGATGGGGTTGTATTGATCCACATAGAGATCTTCCCCGTTTGATTATACCTTGTTTGGCTTGCGCCCGGCTGGTACGATTGTTTAAACTCTAACGGTTTAGCGTTCATGTGTGCAATGGAAGCGCTTCTCACTATCCGCACAAAATGTATATTTGCACCCGTTTCAACGGGAAACGATTGTTTTGATGGCGATGAAAAAAATAAAATGCTGTGTCCTGACGGGCTTTTCCCTTCTGTGCTGTGTTCTTGTTAATTCGTACAACATCCGGGCACAACACCTTGATTCGCTTGCACGGGCCGTAAACACGGCAAAACATGCCGAATCGCGCATGGTGGCTCTGGAAAACCTGGCATTTGAATACATGTTCAGCAACCCCGATACAGCACTTATCATTAATGAAAAAGCCCTTGCACTGGCTAAAAAATTACGGTCGGTTAAACACATTGCCCAGTACAATTATGAGCGGGCTATTTTTTACCAGGTCAAAACCAACCTGGAAAAGGCCATGACGCATTACGAAACGGCCATTGATTATTATACTGAAATGACCCGATCCGCCAACAGACGCCAGGCCTTTAAAGGCCATAAAGGCATTTCAAAAGCAAACAACAACCTGGGCAATATCCAATTTGAATTAGGCAACTATGCCGAGGCGTTGCGCTACTATTTTTTTGCACTCAATAAAAGCGAAATAATAAAGGAGCCCAGGGGCGAAGCTGATTGCCTGAAGGGCATAGGCACCGCTTATTTGGCCCAGGGTGATGCAAAAAAAGGAATCGGCTATTTGCAGCGATCACTGGTAAAAGCCCAACGCATAAGGTATACTGAATTGGAAAGCTCATTGTGGACAACGCTTGGAACAGCCTATAACCTGAAGGGTGATTTTGACAGTGGTATTGTTTATTTAAACCGCGGACTTGCCCTGGCCGATTCACTGGGCCATTTGTACAACAAAGCCATTTGCTTTGGTAACCTGGCCGTTTCTTACAATGGGAAAAAGCAGTTTGAAAAAAGTGAAATGTACTATAACAAGGCCCTGGACCTTTACCGCCTGATGGGCCAACGAACCAATGTGGCCATTACATACCTTAACCTTGGACACAACGAAAACCAAAAAGGAAATGTGACCAGGAGCGAGGCGTATTACAAACGTTCAATGGAAATTTGCGACAGCGTAGGATCCATGAACATAAAATTAAAAGCCATGGGTTACCTGTACAAATTATACGACTCCATACAGCGGCCGGCCCAGGCGCTTGATTATTTCAAACAATATATGGCCCTGCGTAAAACCATACATAGCAATGAAAATACCCGCAGGCAAACCGAAATTGAATTGAAATATACCTACAGCAGGAAAAAAGCTACCGACAGCATTCAGCTGGCCGAAAAAAAACGCGTATTGGATGCCGGGCACCGGCAGGCTTTGCGTTCCCGTAACATTTACCTGTATGCGGGGTTGGGCGGATTCCTGGTAATGATTGTTGTTTCCATTATTTCGTTCAGCGCATTTCGCCATAAGAAAAAGGCCAATCAAACCATTGCAGCGCAAAAATTAATGGTTGAACACAAACAAAAGGAAATACTGGACAGTATACGTTATGCAAAACGCATTCAAACCGCATTGCTCCCGTCTGAAAGCAAAGTGAACCGCACCATTCAACAAATGCGCAATAATAAATGAGGGTTGCTTTTTACATAGCTTTTCTGCTTGCCTGTTTGCTTGGTGTGACAAAAAATTCATTGTCGCAAAGCAATGACACCGTTATCCTCAATAAACTTATTACTACTGCAAAAACTCAACTAAAAAACGGCCAAAGC
>DASPJQ010000857.1:0-2049 GCA_035628535.1 Flavobacteriales bacterium
CTGGCAATTTGATTTGGAATGCTGTTATGTGGATGGTGCAGGACAGGAACAAAACCATTTGGCTTGGCATGGGCGATGGTGGCCTTGAACGGTTTTTACCCGAAACCGAAACATTTGAGCATAATTACTATCAACCCGGCCAAAAAGGATTTTTATCGAGCTATACTGTCAAACACATTGCTGAGGATAAAAAAGGGAATTTATGGGTGGCTACCGACTCTGGTATAAACGTTGTTGACATCATGTCCAGAAAACTGAGTTACCTCAGGCATGATAAAAAAAATGCAGGCTCATTGCCTCATGATAATGTAAACAGTTTATTCCTTGATAACATGAACCGCATGTGGGTAGGAACCCAGATCGGACTCGGCTTTTATGATTTTAAAACGAAGAAATTTATTGACGTTACCAAGCAATGCAAAGTAGGTGAAAACGGGGTGTTGGGCATTACCAGCGACCTGAATAATAATTTATGGCTGATTACGGCCAAAGGCATAACCCGGTTTAACACCGTTACCAATAAGTGGAAAACCTACGATGTAACCGATGGGTTGCAAAGCAATGAATTTTCAGCAAATTCTATTCTCCATACCGATGACGGTTACATACTTTGTGCGGGCGCCAAAGGAATTAATTATTTTTTACCTGAACATTTGCGTGAGAATCTTACTGTGCCCGGGGTTGTAATTACCAATTTTCTTTTGAGAAACCAACCGCTCAGATCAAACAAAGTTATTTCAGAAATAACAGAAGTGAAACTTGATTACAACCATTATTTTTTCACCATTGAATTTGCAGCACTTGATTTTACCAATGTAGGCAAAAACAAATACCGGTACAGGCTTGAAGGGTTCAACAATGAGTGGGTTGACCTTGGCCACAAGCGTCAGGTTACATTTGTAAACCTTGATCCCGGTGAGTATTTGTTCAGGGTGGCTGGTTCCAATAACGATGGCACCTGGAACGAAGAAGGCGCTATATTGAAAATAACCATTACCCCGCCTTTTTGGCAAACGACCTGGTTTTACATTTTGTGCGGCATAGCCATTATTGCGGGTATATATGCATTTATCAAGTTTCGTGAACGCAAACTCAACCGCGAAAAAGCCGTGCTGGAAGAAAAGGTAAACGTACGTACTGTTGAGTTAAGGGAAGAAAAAGAAAAAGTGGAAGGGGCCAACAAGGAAATTCGTGACAGTATAAATTATGCGCAAAAAATCCAGAACGCCATTATGCCTACTGAGGAAGATTTTAAAAAAACCCTCCCCAATTCGTTTATATTATTTAAACCAAAAGACATTGTCAGCGGTGACTTTTACTGGATCTCGCACTTGCCCGAAGGAACCGTGTTATATGCTACGGCTGACTGTACCGGGCATGGCGTTCCGGGAGGATTCATGAGCATGCTGGGCACCAGTTTTCTGAATGAAATAGTAAATGAAAAAAACATTACTGATCCGGCTAAAGTTTTGGGCATTTTGCGCGAAAAAGTGATTGCGGCCCTTAAGCAAACGGGAAGCGCTGGCGAAAATAAAGACGGCATGGACATTACACTGGTAAAACTGGATTTGAAAAATAAAAAACTGGTTTATGCCGGAGCCAACAATCCTATTTGGATCCAACGCAAAGGAGAAACGGGCATGGTGGAATTAAAACCCGACAAACAGCCTATTGGCTATTATGTAAACCAAACTGAGTTTACCAATCAAACCGTACCATTGCAAAAAGGCGATTGTGTATTTAGTTTTACCGATGGTTTTGCCGACCAGTTTGGAGGGCCGCGGGGAAAAAAATTCAAGTATTCAAGCCTTGAAAAAACATTGCTTGAACTTGACAAAAATAATTTTTCACGCGCATCGGAAAAAATGAATGCAATCCTGGAAGAATGGAAAACCTGGGCACAAAATGGCGAAAGTAAGGGATACGAACAAACCGATGATGTGTGTGTTATAGGTGTTATGATTTAGACAAACAGTCACCAAACGGCAGATGGGCTACTGGCAGGCTGTGAAATTCAATAGTTGAATTTTGAATCCTGAATAGGCAGCC
>DASPJQ010000858.1:0-2076 GCA_035628535.1 Flavobacteriales bacterium
TCCCGTTTCTTTTAAAGCGGGCAAGGCATATATCAAATCGGAAAGGGTGCCGTCATCAAAGGTTATGGCAACATTTAATTGCGTTTGACTCATTACCGGGTTTTCAAGTGAAACAAAGTTCACGTTGTTTTCTTTAAGCCGGTTAAGCTGCAACCTGAACTGGTCAAAACCTACGTCAAACAAATTGTGCGCACACGCTGCCGGTGCAATAAGCCTGTGGTAATTCAATATGAGGAATTTTGGCAGCATGGGTGTGTTTTATTCTAAAAACGAACAGGTTACTTTCTTTAGTATGCGGCTAAAAAACCAATGAGGGATCGGTAAAAATCCGGTATGCAAAGGCGGGTAAGGTTAAAAAAACAACATTCTCAGGCTAAATCTTACAAAGGCAAGGGAATGGTGCCAGTGCCTTGGCTCACTGTTTCAGGCTGCCGTTATTTTGTGTTGTAATTATAAAGATCATGAATACACATTTATTTGACTTTGATTTCACCCGGGTTGGCATGGTGATTTTATTTATAGTACCGGCATTGATTAATTTGCTCATTGCGGGTTACGTTTATCTTTTCCTTCCGCGCGGCCGCACAAATAATTTATTCTCATTTTTTGTATTTCTATTGGCAACCTGGCAGTTGTTTGACGGTTTTATGCATTTGAGCACCAGTGAACATTCGGCCGAGGCCTGGTACAGGCTCTCGCGTATTAGTCTTCAATTTGTAATGCCTCTTGGGGTATTGTTTTTATTGCGTTTTACCCGGTGGCATAAACAGGTGTCAGACAAAATCATATTTTCTTTCCTGTTATTTCCTGCCATTGTTTTTTGCGTAATAATCAACCTGCGAATTAACAGTTATGAAATCAATCCAACATCAGCGTGGGCGTGGGTTGCCAGGCCGCAACCTACTATAACTGCTTTCTTCATTCTTTTTTTTAGAGGCGTTGAGGCAATGCTCATGCTTATTATTCCCATGGCTTATTTTATGAATGACCAAAACGATGAGGTGAAGCGCAAACAGGCAATGTTGCTTTTTATTGCTTTTCTTGTACCGGTTTGCAGCGGGTTTGTTTTCGAAATCGTATTGCCACTGGTAAGCCAATATGATGAACTTCCGGTAGCCAGTTCGTTAATGACCACCTTTTCAATCATTGCCCTTATTGCCATTAAACGGTATAAATTCCTGGAATATTCACCGTTGCACCATTGGGAAAACATTGTTGATTCCACATCAGAGGGCATACTTATAATCAACGGCAAAGGCCAAATTATGTACATAAACAAGGCTCTGTGTACATTGGTTAGCTACGCGCCAAGGGAAATGGAAGGTAAAGTTGCGGCAACGTTATTTTGCGGTTCAAACGAAAAATTTGTAGAGGATATTAATAAAGCATACAATGCTGAAATGACGTTAAAAGCAAAATTCGGTCGCAAGATATGGGTACTTATGAATGCAACCCCATACCGTGACGTTGCCGGAAATACAATAGGGTCAATTTGCATACTCACCAATATTACTCCGCTTAAAGAACGCGAGGCAAGCTTACGGCAGGTAATTGATGCTGTTCGGATGGTTACAATAGACATTGATTTTGCAAAAAAAGCCGTTAAACTTTCAGGTAACGCTGGTGAAATTCTGGGTTTGCCGGTTGAGTTTGACAATATAGCTGGTGTTATTGATACCTGCGTACACCCTGATGATAAATACAAAGTGCGCGAATGCTTCTCCAAACATGAAGACGGCACTGTATCTGATTTTGAGTTCAGGTTCATACGGCCTGATACGCAGCAAACTATTTGGCTTGAACGCAGGAGCGAGGCGGTTAAGGACGCAAACGGTAAAATTATCGGTGCCAAAGGTCTTTTGATTGACATTACCGCCCATAAAATGACGGAGGAAGCCACACATACCTTATCGGAACGCTTAAAAGAAGCGCAAGCCATATCACATGTTGGCCATTGGGAAGTGGACTACTGCAAAGACACAACCACATGGTCTGACGAAACGTACAATGTGCTTGGTTATACCCCGGGCGGGGTGCAATCATCATTTAAAAATTTCCTGGCACGCATTCACCCCG
>DASPJQ010000859.1:0-1247 GCA_035628535.1 Flavobacteriales bacterium
AAAAGTTTTTGTTTTGTCCATCTTCATCGTAATATTGCAATAAAGCAAATAATAATGGGTGCAACAAAAACCGACCATTTTACCGACAGGCAAAACAACATAGCCGCTATCATGAAGGCTCTGGGGCATCCGGCACGGGTAGCCATTATTGATTACCTGCTCACCGTAGATACCTGCATCTGTGGCGATATAGTGGCCGAATTGCCGCTTGCCCAACCTACCATATCGCAGCATCTGAAAGAATTGAAAAACGCCGGGTTAATAAAGGGAAACATAGAAGGCAATGCCATTTGCTATTGCATTAACGAGGCAACCTTTCAAAAATTCCAGTCTTACCTCGCCGGCGTCTTTAAAAAGCTGCAAAAGAAAAAAGACAACTGTTGTTAATTCAAAAAATCAAAAGCAATGAAACTTTACGACATCAAAGCTGCTCTGCAAACTGCTGGCAGCGTAACCTTCCAACTGCCAGATGGCACAGCCGTGCCGGAGCATTTCCACGTTACCGAAGTGGGCATCGTCACCAAACATTTTATTGACTGCGGTGGCACAGTGCGCACCGAACGAAAGGCAGCCTTTCAGCTTTGGGATGCAAACGATTATGACCACCGCCTTAAACCGCAAAAGCTCCTCAACATCATCGCCCTTTCAGAAAAAACATTGGGCTTGGAAAACCTGGAGGTGGAAGTAGAATACCAGGGCACCGATACAATTGGCAAATACGGTATTGACTTTAATGGGAAAGATTTCTTGCTCACCAGCACCAAAACTGCCTGCCTTGCATCAAAAAAATGTGGTGCACCTGAAGCAAAGCAAAAAGTGAGGCTCTCCGATTTACAAACCCAAACGGCTTGCTGCGCACCGGACAGCGGCTGTTGCTAAGCTGCTTTATAATGAACGAAACAGGGCCTAAAAACAAAATAGGGGCTTATCTAAGCCGGCACAAACGCTTCGGGATCATCCTTGCGGGCATCATTACACTCAACATGCTGTATGGCTTCGATCCACGGTTTACCATCATCAACCTGCTTTGGGTTTTCATTAGCGTTGTAAAAATCGACAAACCATGAAGAAGATATTGGTGCTTTGCACCGGCAACAGTTGCCGCAGCCAGATGGCTGAAGGTTATTTGCGCCACTATGCGGGCAACAAGTCACAAGTTTACAGCGCAGGTGTGGAGACACACGGCGTCAATCCGGAAGCTATACAAACAATGGCAGCAGACGGCATTGACATTTCCCGGCAAACGT
>DASPJQ010000860.1:0-1229 GCA_035628535.1 Flavobacteriales bacterium
GGAACAACAACGCAAGGGCCAACCAGGTTGAATTGATTAAAGGTTTATTTTATACCGTTCAGGTAGGTGTATACAGTAAACCGGTGAGCCTTGACAAAATATTTGGCATACAACCGTTAAACAGCGAATTGACCCGGAATAACAAGATCAGGTACACTACAGGAATTTATGCCAAAAAAGACCCTGCCAATGCACGCAAGGATGAAGCCCGGAACGCAGGCATTAAGGATGCGTTTGTAACAGCCTACTTCAACGGCAAAAAAATAACCATAGCCGAGGCTGAAGCCCTTGTTGCCAAATACGGTGAAACCATTTATGCCGATCCTAAAAACCTTAGCAACAACAATGCAAACGTTGCTGTAAACAACAATCCGCCTGGGAACCTAAATCCTGAGAACAACCCTTCGGCCAATAATGATGACAAAGGGTTTTATACTGTAATCCTGGGCGAATACCCTGGGGAAGTGCCCAATAAAGATGCCGAGGTTTTCTTAACAGGTAACGATGGTTATAAAATTTTAAAAACCAACCTTGACGGAAAAAACATATATTTTGTTGAGACCAACAAGGGTAAAAATGAGGCCGTAAAAATTCAAAATACATTTAAAAACAAAGGCCTTACCAAAACCAGCATGACAACCGATAAGCTCGAAATAAAATCGGCACCGGTTGTGAACACACCACCAAACAATAACCCGAATAACAATACGCCTGCTAATACCCCACCCGTCAATGCTGACGATAAAGGGTTTTACACCGTGATTTTGGGTGAATATGCCGGTGAAGTGCCCAATAAAGATGCCGAGGTTTTCCTAACCGGCAATGAAGGTTACAAAGTGCAAAAAACGTACCTGAACAATAAATACGTTTACTTTATTGAAACTGAAAAAGGCAAAAACGAGGCTGTCAAACTTGAAACCACATTTAAAGGCAAAGGGCTAACCAATGTGCGTTCAACCACCCAAAAGCTGGACATCAAGTCGGCACCGGTTGTGAATACACCACCTGCCAACAACCCACCCGGCAATGACCCTCCAAACAATACACCTCCCAATAATACTCCACCAAACAACACCCCACCTGCTGCCGGTTTTTATACCGTAGTATTGGGTGAGTATGCGGGCGAAGTGCCCAATAAAGATGCCGAAATTTACCTGAACAATAACAACAGGTATAAAATATTAAAGACCAAACAAAACAACAAGTCGGTATACTTTATTGAAACCGAA
>DASPJQ010000861.1:0-2613 GCA_035628535.1 Flavobacteriales bacterium
AAACCTGCGGGTTTCGAAATCAAAATCAATGTTGCACCGCAAAAACTCTTCAATCAACACGGGTATGTCAAATTTATTGGAGTTAAAGCCTGCAAGGTCCCCATCGCTGAAAAACGTCAATATTTCATTGGCAATGGCCCCGAACATGGGTTCATTTTTCACGTCTTCATCGGTTATATGATGAATGGCAGTAGAGTCAGGTGGAATTGGAATACCCGGATTGACACGCCTGTTATACATTTCCCGCGTACCGTCAGGATTGACTTTAAGAATGGCAATTTCCACAATGCGGGCAGTAATAATATCAACACCGGTAGTTTCCAGGTCAAAAAAACAAAGCGGTCGGTTTAAGGTCAAATTCATGCGTAAAAAACGATGGGACTAAGGTAAGATTTACCTGCTAACGGGCTAATTTTTTGTGAGTTTTATTTCTGAATCAATTATACCCATACGCATGGTAAATTCGTTCACTTTTAATTGCGACCTGGTTTGCTTATATCCAGGGGAATCAACCTGGATATCATAAACCCCGGGACCGAGCGCAATGGTAAATTTACCGGCAGCATTGGGCCTGTATTCACCAATGGGTTCATTTTTTTGATTGAACACAATAATCACACCTTCGGTTAGGTAAGGCTTATCGGCAATTCCGCTCTGTAACTTAATGTTGAAAATGGCAGGTGTTATTTCAACCGCATCAAAGGTAACACGATAAATATCAAGATCGCCTTTTCCGCCTTTGCGCGCAGTGGAAATATAGGCATGTTTGCCGTCTTCGGTATATGAAATGGTACGTTCGTCAAAAGGAGTATTTAACGGGTATCCCAGGTTTTTACAATCGCTGAATTCATTTCCTTCAACGTTCCAAGTAACCTGGTATATGTCAAACCCGCCCATGCCAACATGCCCGTTTGAACTGAAATAAATCGTGCGCCCATCGTATGATATGGAAGGAAAATCCTCATCGCCCGGTGTATTAATCAGGGGGCCGCAATTTTGCGGAATGGCCCATGTTCCATTGGGCAAATGCCTCACCATCCAAATATCATATCCGCCATATCCGCCTGCACGGTTGCTTGCAAAAAATACTACCTGTCCGTCAGCCGACATGAACCCCGAAATTTCAATTGATTTTTCATCATTGACCGAGGTGGTGAATTTTTCTTTTTTACCAAGTATGCTTCCGTTGCGCTTAACAGTGTAAAGCGCACCGTAAATTTCCTGTGCCTGCGAAAAAATAAAAACCACTTCTCCGGTAGGTGATATACCCACAACCTGGTCATCGGTGGCTGAGTTTACGCCTTGCGCCAACACGGCTGAAGTATATTCCGAACCGTTGAACGATGAGGTATAAATATCACAATTGTAATAACCGTCCTCCTCAAGTTTGTTTTTACTTGTTTTCCTGCGGCTGTTGAACGCTATGAACGTTTCATCAGCCGAAACAAAAGGATAGTAATCAGGATACTCGGTATTGAGTTTATCGCCCAGGTTTTCAAACGAAACGCTGATGGGCTTTTTTATTAATTCCTTGGCCATTTTACAATCCTCAGCCAGTTTGGCCATCATGTCCTTGTCTTTTCCGCTGGCTTTACCTTTGTGCTCTTCCAGTATTTTTAAGGCATCGTCAAAACGGTAATCCAGTGCATAGGCGTACGCCAGGTAGTACGGTAAATCATGCGGATATTTACCTGCTTTGTATGCTTTCTCAAGGTAAGGAATGGCGTGGGTTTTGTCAACGTTGGTTTTTAGGTAGCATAAACCAAGTTTATAACTATAACCCACATGGTCGCGCTCCAGTTTTAACAGGTTTTTATAAACCGGAATGGCCATAAGAAAATTGTTGTGTTTGTAATGCTCCTCGGCTTCGCGGTCGTCAATTTGTGCAAAACCGTTGCTAAACAACAATAAAAAAAAGGCACATATAAATATGTATGCTTTGCTACCCACTGGGTTATAACCTGATCAACAAATATACCAATTTATGGTGTAATGGTGAATACGGCCATACCCGGAACATTCAGTTTGAATTCGGCCCTTCGGTTTAACTGGCGGCCAACAGGATCATCGGTACCATCAGGCTTGTTGTTAGCTGCTGCAGGCCGTGTTTCGCCATACCAGAGTTTTCTCATGCGGTTTGTACCTACGCCCTTGTTTAGAAGATAGTTAAAGGCCGAAATAGTACGGTTTTCACTCAAAACAACATTGTATTCATCGGTTCCCATCCAATCACAGTGACCGGCAATTTCAATGTTGGCATCAGGGTGATCAAGCATATACGTACTTATTTTCTCCAGTATTTCTTTTGACCGGTCGCGCAGGAAATATTTGTCAAAGTCAAAATAAATGTTTTCGAATTGCGCCATGAGTTCGGGCTGGTCAGGCAGGTCAATTATATCAATATACTCACTATAGTTTTCGGCCGAATCAATGGTTGCTATGTATGCCGAATAAATCATATCAAGGTCATTGGCATTGATGTTATAAGGGAAATTAAGATCAGCGTAAAGCGGGTTAAGGTTAACAGCAGTATTGTTCAGCGAAAAATTGCCGTCCTTATCGGTAACCGTGTTGTTCACCGGTTTTTTATTGTTATCAATCAATACAACATCC
>DASPJQ010000862.1:0-1179 GCA_035628535.1 Flavobacteriales bacterium
AAAACCAATGGCTGGTTGTATCCCGTACCGCACCAGGTTTGAACGTATGTTACCCGTGGTGCCTGGATTGTCAGATACTGTTGAAGGGAAATGGTTTTCAACACTGCCGTAGGCCACCAGGCCAAACGATTCGAACACAAAATTATCACCAACAGGCATATAATATCCTGCCCCTGCTTCAATAAAACCGCCTGAACCACCATTGCCGTTATCAAGGTCTTTGGGGAACAACAGTCCGCCATTGGCCTGCACAGCCAGGCGATGCGTTATGGCATAAGCGCTGTTTAATTCCAGCCGTGCTGTGTTTCCGCCTACCGCAATGCGCGTTTGGCCGCCTTCAGTAAACAAAGGCACGTTTTGCGTTGTAGGTGAATAGTATATCGGGCTGCAACCGGTTTGCATCAACGCAATTACGTAAAACCATTTTTTCATACCAACCGTTTTGGTAGTACAAAATTTGGATTTACTTTTTAAAAATGCATTATAGGATTTGCACTAAAAATTACAGGAAGTGGTTTTAACGTTGAGGAGCCTTTCTTTTTTCTCCCAGGTTTTTAAAGTCAATCACTACCTTATATGCCGGCTCATACTTCAGGTTATTCGCAATCATTTGCATCATTACATAAAACTCTTTTTGTTTATTAAGGGAAATGTCTTTAAACGCGATCTTATTCATTTCGCTAACAGCATGTACAATTTGTGTAACTGCTTTTCTGCCATGGTCGGTTAATAAAATACGGTGCTGCCTTCGGTCCTCGGTGGCTGTAATGCGTTTTATTAATTTTTTCTCGGTTAAAAAATCCAGGTTACGAACCATGGTGGCCTTGTCAATATTCAATAGCTCACATAAATCCTGCTGCATATACCCCCCATTTCCAGCATTAATGGTGAGCAACAAGGAATAATGCCTGTCAAGCCCTATATGTTCCAGGCGCTTTGTAATGGTCCCGGCATACGAGCGCGTTAAATCATAAAAAAATTTGCCAAGTGGTAATTCAAAGCCCTTTTCCATATTGAGCTAAATTACTTAAAAATATTTGGCTGACACATCAACCAAATAACCTTGTGAGTACATACGTTAATAACAGGGATAAAAAGCTAACCCTCAAATATAAAAACGTAAATAAAAAATCCCGGCTTAAGACCGGGATTTACTTTTCAAAGACTATTGCAGTTTAT
>DASPJQ010000863.1:0-4332 GCA_035628535.1 Flavobacteriales bacterium
AAACAAGGTTTGCTAATTTTCCATCCTGGCCATTAAGCACAAGTTGGTATGTACCTTTACCAAACACTTCCAGGTCAATCACCTCTTTGCGCAAGCCATATGTTCCTTTTAACAACCTCGTCATAACAACCTTTCCGCTTATATCATAAACCGAAAGCTTAACGCCTTCAGCATTTTGCGTTGAAAACTCAACGGTAACCTGGTTTGTAGTTGGATTCGGATAAACAGTTAACTGTTCAATAAATGGAATTTCAACTATGCCTATATAGCAATCAGCTGTTTGCACCGAATCAACCGTGAGGGTATCTGAAAACTCAGATTTACACCCGTTAGCATCCGTATATTGTGCAAAATAATCGTTTGGTCCGGGTGCGCATCCCCATGACGTAGTGGTATCACCTAATGGAAAAGTTCCACCTGTACCGGCAGCAGGAAGGTACACCCCGTTCTGATACCAATCAACCGTCAAGCCTCCGGTTAAATTGGTTGCATATATATTGTCAGGACTGCCACCGGGACGGAATAAGATGGGCGTTACCGGTAATGGATTCACCGTAATCATCACCGTATCGGTACTGCTGCACCCAATGGCATCGCTTCCGGTTACAATGAATGTATAATTTCCAGGCGTATATGGATCTACATATGGATTGGCAATGGTTGTACTGCTCAGGTATGGATCAGCATTCCAGGAATAGGTTGTTCCCCCGGTGGCCATTAGCTGGGTTGAGTCACCCTGGCAATGCGCATCATCAGCACCTGCGCTAATTACGGGCAATGCATTAACGTTAACATTGATATTCGTAAAATTCTGGCAGCCGGATGCATCGGTAACAGTTACTGTATATGTTCCGGCAGTATCAGTAGTAATGGTTGCCGTTGTTTCACCGGTATTCCATGTATACGAAGCAAAGCCGGAAGCTGTTAAACTTACCGAATCACCAACACAAAACGTTGTCGGTCCGTCAGGCGTAATCACAGGTCCCGGTAAAGGATTCACAATTACACAAACGGTGTCTTTATCAATGCAACCACCGGCATCCTGGGTTTGTACATAATAACAAACATCAGCCGTTAATGTAGCGCTGGGTGTTGCACAGGTGGTGCAACTTAAACCTGTTGTGGGCGCCAGCCATTGCACGGTTGAGCCACCTGTTACATTAAAATTCACTGTTGTATTGGCGCAAACCGTATCCTGGTCAACGGTTGCTACCGTGGTAAGTTGACAGTATTTTATGGTTGAATAATCAAGATTGGTGCCTGAACCTTTGCTGTCACCGCTTACATAAACATTGCCTGCTGCATCCACATCAATGAATCCTGCCTGGTCGCTGTTATTGGCGGGACCGTTAAAACGGGTATCCCATTCGCGGTTTCCTGTTGACTCATCGTATTTGATGGTAAGGTAATCGTTATTGCTGGTTGAAAGAAATGAATAACCCGTTGCATACAGGTAAGTGCCGGTATTGTCCAAAACAAGGTTGGTGGCCTCATCGTAATTGCTTCCTGCACCATTATATTTATCAATCCACTGCTGCACCAGCGATGAATTGTATTTTGCAACCATAAAATCTTCGGAAGTACTTGTGCCTTTAAGGGCGCCAGCCACAAAAATACTTGTACCGCTTGCATCCACAATCAATGAATTTGGTGTGTCCTTATCGTTTGCCGATCCGTTCAGCTGAACGCTCCCAACTACAGTTCCGGCTGTATTGTATTTCACAATAATAATATCTTCATCACTCACAGAGCCGTTGAACACAGTGCCTAAAACAAACGTTTCTCCTGCCGAATTCAGCACAATGTCAACCGGCATATCATACGAATCCAATGTTGTGTTCGCATTGTATTGTGTGCTCCATTGCAAAACACCAGCCGAGTTATATTTTATGGTGCGAATATTGAGGTCTTCACCGCTTTGAAAACTGTGTCCTGTTACGTAATAGTTATTGGTTGCATCAATGGTAATGGCCGTTGCAATATCGAGATTGGTGGAATTTGAAAAATCCTGAACCCAGGTAGTGGCACCGGTAAGCGGATTGAGTTTTAATGTGCGAAAATTGGTATTGCTTGAAGTGGCCTGGAACCCTCCAATTACCACTGGAGATTCGGCAAGATCCAGTGTAATTCCTCTGGCTTCATCATAAAATCCACCGCCATTATAAATTTGCCACTGCTGAACCCCTAAAGAATTGTATTTTATAACACAAAAATCAAAATTTGTTCCAGAAATATACGAGGTGCCTGATACATAAACATTACCTGATACGTCAACCGCAATTCCTGAGGCATTATCACTTCCGTTACCGGATCCGTTAAAGGTTGACTCCCACAGCTCGTTGCCTGCATTATCATACTTGATTGTTACAATGTCGTAGCCTGAAACAGCATCGTAGGAGGATCCTGTAACATACACGTTACCAGAATTATCTACATACATTCCGGCAACCCGGTCAATGTTGCTTGCAGCACCGTCATGACGGGCTTCCCAGAGGACATTAATTTGTGCATTGGCTGAGTGAAGACCCGATAAGGCCAGTAAGAGTAAATACTTTCTCATTTCAGTGGTTAAATAAAGGCCTAAATTAAGTATTTCCGCCCAACCCACCAAAAAAGTAAATGAATTAAAGTTTTGCATAGATAAAAAAAACCGTAGTATATTTACAGTTTGAAATCTAAACAGGGTTTATGAAGAAATATTTACTACTTCTTTCCTTTTGCATAATTGGGTTCGGCAATTATGCCACACACATAGTTGGTGGTTCACTTACATACGATCATTTGGGTGGAAGTTCGTACCGCATCAACTTACGTCTTTACCGTGCGGCCGATTTGTGCGATCCGCATGTAGCGCTTCAAACAACAGCCCGTGTTGATATTTATTTCGGCAGTTCGGGTGCGTTTTACCAAAGTGTAACTGTAAACCGTATTGAACTTAGTGTTGTGCAGCCATACATTGATTCGTGTGCAGCCAACCCCGCCTGTACCGAGATCGAACAAGGGATTTTCACAGCGGTTGTCAATACCATGCCTCCCATTGCAGGCGGATATCATCTTTACTTCGAAACATGTTGCCGTAACTCTGCGGTTCAAAACCTGGTTAATCCCGGAGCTTCAGGTCCAGGAAACGGTGGCGAGGGTTTTTATGTAAAGGTTCCCGATAATACGTTATTGCTCACCAACAGCTCACCGCAATGGAAACAACCGCCCCCGGTATTCATTTGCCAGGGATTTGACATTGATTTTGATCATGGCGCTACCGATGTGGATGGTGACTCACTTGTATATTCTTTCTACAATCCTTTCAGCGATTACGATTACACCAGCCCTGCACCCTGGGACATTACGTTTACGGCCGGGGTTCCAAATTTCGTGTACTGTAATTTTATTGCACCGTTTAGCCCTACCAATCCCCTTGACATAAGCGGGGCAACCAGTTTGACTGTTGATGTAGATGGAGTAATACACGGAATTCCACCCGACCTGGGACGGTTTGCGGCAGGTATACAATGCGATGAATACCGTGATGGAGTGAAAATTGGCTCCATATACCGCGACTTCCAGTTCAACGTTGTGTATTGCCCACCCCCTATTCAACCCATTATTGGTGAATCAAGTTCATGCGATGGCGATTATACGGTGACTTTTTCCAACGAAAGTTTGTACGATCCAAGCACAACGTTCTTTTGGGATTTCGACATCAGCTTACCCAATACAACGCCCAGCGATACCAGCAACGCCACAAACCCAACGTATAATTATCCCGCAGTTTACCAATGCTATGATGTTATGCTGGTAACGCAACCGCATACAAAATGTGCCGATACAACCTACAAAACCATTTGCGTTGACCAGGCTATTGCCGATTACAATGCCGTGGATTCAGTGTGTATAAATACAGCGGTAAATTTTACCGATAATTCATCAGGTAGTCCGTCAAACCCTGTTACTTCCTGGAACTGGGATTTTGACGATGGCGGCACTTCGGTTATTCCTTCACCAACACATACGTTTACCAGCCCCGGAACTTTCAATGTGCAATTAGCCATTAATACAAGTGTAGGTTGTAAAGATACCGTCATACAGCCCTTCTTCGTCCAGGGGCAACCAACAGCTAACGGAGGTCCCGATCTTAATTCCTGCCTCAATAATCCAACCGTTACGCTTAACGGGTCGGTTACCAATGCCAGCGGAGGCTTGTGGGTGAACTGGGCACCCGGTGGTGTTTTTACACCGCCAAGTCCGTCAAACCTGGTGGTTGATTATACGCCTGCCCCTTCTGAAATTGCTGCCGGCTCTATGTACATTATTTTGACAACAACGGGTAACGGG
>DASPJQ010000864.1:0-1021 GCA_035628535.1 Flavobacteriales bacterium
GACATTTCGCTTCCAGGGATTGTATAACACAAACCGGAATTTTACCAACAGTCTACAGGAAATGGGCACATCAGACCGGCTCATCCTCAACAATAGCGAGGCATTCAATAAAGAATATACATTGCAGGGAGATTTGATAGAGCCTTTGAACAAAACTACGCGGATTGAAACAGGGGTTAAAACGATTTTGAGAAAGGCTTCTTCTGATTTTGAAAGCCGGATCAAGTTCAATAAAACGGAACCTTACAGTACTGACCCTGCGAATAGTAATCGCTTTAATTATGACCAGAATGTTTATAGCGGCTATGTATCCATGAACAAGGTCTTTAAGGTTGTTACGGCCCGCCTGGGCCTGCGGTTGGAGCATACATGGGTATATGGTGATTTTGCCAGCACCAGCACTACTGTAAAGCAACAATATACCAACCTGATACCGAACCTGCTGCTGACAAGGCAGTTCAGCAAAACCATGAACTCGAACTTTACGTATACTTTCCGTTTGGGTAGGCCATCTATACAAGCCCTGAATCCTTTTGTAAACAACAACGATTCGCTGAATATCAGTTTTGGCAATCCCAACTTAGGACCTCAATACATTCATAACATTCAGTGGCAGACCCGGTTTTTCAAGGGGGCTAAATTTATATCCATCAACACGGGCTTTAATTTTTCAAACAACCTGATCATCCAGAACCCAACCTTTGATCCTTCCACGGGTGTTACTAAAACCACAGGAGCCAACGCAGGCCAGATGAGGGATTTTATGCTAGGTTTTAATTCTAATCTGCCGGTTGGGAAATGGAATTTTTCAGTGAATACATCTGGACGTTTTGCCAGGATACGTAACAGCTTACAAACTCCGTGGTTAAATGCTATAGCCGGTAATGCCAATGCGAATATTACCTATAAGGCAACCCCGTTGTTTACCATCACATCTAACGCTGGTTATTTTGTTCCAATACGTATGCCGAATGCCACCTTTCCGGATAACTATTTCTATGGTATCAATTTCGGCTACAAG
>DASPJQ010000865.1:0-6862 GCA_035628535.1 Flavobacteriales bacterium
CGAAAATTGAGGCCGGCACTTCGTCAATATTGACTAAACGAAAGTTAATTACTTCATCGGTTGGATTTGGATACACCAGCAATAAGGCCTCATTTTCATAGCATGGTGCAAGACCAAGCGTAAATATTTTTACAGCACCGTCAACTCCGGTTACTTCCAACCTGGCGTATTTTATACTGTCATTCAATGGCAACTCGTAATAATAGTTCGTTTTATTCTCAGGGCTTAACCCTCCAATAAAGTGAAAGGCGTCACCGTTTGCCGATACATAAACCGCATACCATGCAATGGTGGCTTCATTGGCCATTTGCCATTGCAACCCGTTTTGCTGCCCGTTGCATTTAATGCTTACCTCAACTACTTCAATTGGCAGCAAACCGCATTCAATGTCAATTTTAATGCTCCGGTCGTGTTTATCATGTATGCCCTGGTACTGCCACCTGCTGAAAATTTGCCCGTCAAGTGCGTCAGAGGCCCGAAAACGTGAACGGCACCGCCATTTTGGAAACCCGATGCCGGGAGCGGTCACACTTACTTTTAATGTCGTTCCGTTCAATCCCAAATCGGTATAGGCTGCGGCCACACCCGAAAAGGAAACACTGGTTGACATTAACGTACCACTGCTTAAAAACGGGTCAGGATGCCCCCTGTATTCATAAGCCAGTTTAGCGCGTGTTCGGCCAAGTGAAGACTTTTCAAAATGACTTATCCCAAAAACACATCCTTCTTCAAAAGTGCCGTTTGAAGATTGTACAACCGAAACCAAATCGCTTTTCAATTGCCTTGTGATATAACTGCGTGATAAAATATTGTGGGCGTTATTTCCATGTAAAACCATTATTCTACCGGCATCGGCCAAACCAAGCGAATCGTAACCGGGCATGCCCAGCACAAGGTCGGAGTATCCGTCACTGTTTACATCACCGGCACAACCAGCCGAAGCACCACATAAAGCCGATGACTTATTGGGTTCATACGTAAATAACGGTATTGAAATTAATCCTGCAGGGCTTCCCGCAAAAACCTGTATGCATCCTTCTGATGCATGCCCTTTGCTGTATGCAGGAGAACCGGAAACCAAATCGTTATATCCGTCATTGTTCACATCACCGGCAAATCCCAATATTGTACCCCATCCTGAATTTGCACTGTTGGATTCAATTAAAACAGGTGATGCCAATGCAATACCACTGCTGTTTCCATAAAAAAGCATAATAGCTCCTTCACCCGGGGTTGAGCCGCTATTATAGGCACCTAATCCTATAGTTACCTCATTATATCCATCGCCATTTATATCACCCGCAAAACATGCGCTTTGATTGTGCAAAAGCGAATTGGCCACATTGGTTTCTTTAATGGCAGCCGGACCTGATTCAAGTCCTGAGGAAGACCCCCTGAAATAAAAAAGCCGTCCTTCATCGGCCTGGCCGTTTGACCATTTTGACGAAAGCACTACCACATCGCTGTAGCCATCACCGTTGCAATCGCCAACCCCGGTTACGCATGTCCCGAATTCTTCCCCAACACTTGTTTGGTATTGCCAATCGGCAAAACCATCGGGACCGCCCGAACCTCCGTAATAAACAAATGCTTTTCCTTCGTTAGGGGTACCACCGTTATATGATTTAGCTCCTATTATTATATCGCTGTAACCATCTCCGTTTACATCACCGGCACCGGCAACCGAATACCCGAATTGCGCATTGATTAAATTGCCTTCAAGTTGCAGAAAAGCGTTGCTCAATATGCCTGTGGGGGAGCCCAGGTAAAGAAAAGCGGCTCCCTCGTTGGGCGTAGCGGCATTGTTAAAACCACTGGCACCAATTACTATATCGCTGAAACCATCTCCGTTTACATCACCTGCCGCACCAATGGAGCATCCAAAAAAACCATCGGCCGTCAAAGGGCCATTGATGACCGTTGAAGGCAACGATGAGAAACCCGTTGACGATCCATGAAATACGTATACAATGCCGGTGTTTTGTTTACCGTTATCGTACATGGATGCACCAACAGCCATGTCTGAATACCCATCAGCATTCACATCGCCAACGGTAGTTACAAAATTTCCGAGTTGCGCCCCGGCCTGGTTCAATGTAAAGGGAGTTGCCGGAACCGGATTACTTCCCACATTTTCGGGTGAGCCGCTATAAACATAAAATGCTCCAACATTGGAAGCGGCAGGAGCCGTGGTTTTATCATACAGGTGCGCTCCTGCAATAATTTCAGTAAATCCATCGCCATTCACATCACCTGCACTGCAAACACTTATACCCAATTCTGTATTGGAAATGTTGGATTCAATTTGGGTATATAATGTACTGGTAATTCCGGAGGGGGTGCCGTAAAAGATAAAAATTCCTCCTTCTTTGTAAGAAGGGTTCATTAATCCACTGGCGCCTACCACCACGTCTGCATACCCATCTCCATTCACATCACCCGCCCCGCTAACGCTTGTACCAAAATATGAATTGACATACCACATACTGAGGTTAAAGGCAGGTGTAGGCAATAGTCCTGAAGCCGAGCCATGAAAGATGTAAAACCTGCCAACATATGGATTAAGAAATGTATTGGAAAATTGATCGGCACCAATAATTATATCACTGTATCCATCACCGTTCACATCACCTGCCCACGACACATTACCGCCAAAACCGGCTTTCATCCAATTGCTTGCCACGGCCCAGTTCGCTACAGAGGAAATGCCTGCTGCCGATCCATGATACACAAAGGCCTTGCCTTCGTTTACATATGTTCCGTCAAAATAGGGCGCAGAAATGAGCACATCCGAAAAACCATCGCCATTCACATCACCTGCAGCTGAAACACACCAGCCAAACCAGGAATTTGTGTTATTTTCTTCAAGAATAATTGACGGTGTAGCCGATACTCCACTTGCACTACCATAAAAAACAAAGGCCCTGCCCTCCTTCACCTGGCCATTGTTCCACGAAGGCGCTCCCACTACAACATCTGAATATCCATCGCCATTTACATCGCCAGCCGTTGATACGCTAAACCCAAAACGCGCGCTGTCAATATCGGGTTCGTATGACCATGCAGGGGTAGCCTGTAAACCCGATGGGGAACCTAAAAAAACAAAAGCTTTACCTTCCCCTGCCTGTCCGTTTGAATAAAATGGCGATCCTACAATTACATCACCGTATCCATCGCCATTCACATCACCCGCGTCTGAAACACTTGCTCCAAAACCCATGGAGTTGCCATAATTGCTTGAAAAAACTGCAATGGATTGATTGCCTTCACAGCTCCAGCCTACGTTAGTATTCAAGCCGTTTGGTTGGCCATAGTATAAAAAAACAGCTCCCTCCCGGCTTTGACCATTCTGGAAAAGAGGCGCACCGGCAATCACATCATTATACCCGTCACCATTCACATCACCGGCTGTTGACACACAATAACCAAAAAAATCGTTGGCCTGTGGACCCATTGCGAAAACCGAATTTGCCGGGTTTATTGGCGGTGGTTTTGATATTGATTCATACGGAAAAAAAATTAGAAAAAAAATGGAATATATATAACAATAAAAATTCTTCATAATAACAAAATTAAACCATGAAGAAGTTCTTGCTTTTTACATTTCGTTAATGAGGTAAAAAGATTGGCCAGGCGACCGAAAAGCTTTCTTATTAACGTTTATTTACAAATGGCTGAAAACACCAAAATAGGAAGTTTTTTGTACCGAATATGCCCATATATGATAAATTCCCGAAACCAGTCCCGAAACATTAACTGTAGCATTTCCAGGTTCACTCCTCAACACGATTTTGCCGGTCAGGTCAATGATAAAAATTTCATTTATGGCATCGTTTGAATCATTGAGTCTAACGTTAAGGATATCGGATGCGGGATTTGGAAAAGCCGTGAGTGTATTTTTACCAGCATTGCACGATGCTGTATAGACATCAAATGTTTTAGAGAACAAATTATTGTCAATTATTTCAAGGCGAAAATAGTTTAATGTTTCGGCCCGGTCTGTTTCATACGAATATGAGCCGTTACCAGGTTCAATTGTATGCATTGGTATGTAATCAATACCGTTTTCAGAACCCCAGATTTTGTATTGGGCAATATTTTCATCTGATGCAACTTCCCATGAAAGGACCTTTTTTTCCTGATTACAGAACGTTTTTAGCGATAGCAGTTCGACCGGTAAAACACCGCACGTAATGTTGACTTTCACGCTCCGGTCCTGCTTATCGTGAATTGAACCGTAATACCAACGGCCAAAGGTTTGCCCATCCAGCGCATCGGTAATTTTATAACGCGTACGTGTACGCCATTTTGGGAAACCCATGCCGGAAACGGTTACACTGTACGTCATACTTGCACCAGTTAAACCCAGGTTCGTATAAGCTGCCTGTTGTCCTGTAAAACTTACGCTGGTTGACATGGACGAAGCATAATTTGTAAATGGATCCTGGTGGCCCCTTATTTCAAAAACCTGTTTGCCGCTGGCGCGGCCCAGCCATGATTTGTCAACATGGCTTATACCGAATGTACAGCCTGCCTCAAATGTTCCGTTGGAGGATGCAACCGGTGTTACCAAATCACTTTTGTACTGGCGCGAGGGAAACGATTTACCAAGCACACCCAATGCGTGATTTCCCATATAAATATATGTTCTGCCGGCATCGGTATTGGCTCCGTTATCATAACCATTGGCCCCTACAACAATATCTGAAAAACCATCGCCATTGCAATCGCCAACTGCCGATACGGAAGAACCAAATAACGTATTGGCAACATTCGGCTCCACGGTATAATACGGTGTTGACGATACACCACTGGCGCCACCGGTATATACCCTGGCAACACCTTCAGCTGCCAGGCCACCGTTATAGAAAGGACCTCCGGTGATAATATCATTGTAACCATCACCATTCACATCACCGCAAAAACCAACCGTATTGCCCAGGTAATAATTTGTTGTATTGGATTCAATAGTTTGGGAGGAACCAAAATACAAACTCGGATACGCTCCATACGCTATGAGCAACGCGCCTTCATTGGCCGTAGATGCGTTATTGTATGCCGATGTTCCAATAACAACGTCATTGTAACCATCACCGTTCAAATCACCAATGTAGGAAGTGCTTTGCGGTCCAAGACCTGCATTGGCAACATTTGTTTCAATTACAGTGCCCGGGGTTGTTTCCAGGCCGGTTGCCGATCCCCTGAAATAAAAATAGCGTCCTTCATTCGTTTCCCCGTTTGACCATTCGCTTGACAGGGCCAACACATCGCTGTATCCGTCACCGTTCACATCACCTACGCCAGCTACACAGGATCCTAACTTTTCGGCTGTATTGGTTTCATAGCTCCAGTCAGCCGTTGCATCAACCCCGGTTGACGAGCCATGGTAAACAAATACTTTTCCCTCGTTAGCAGTACCCGAATTATACGTGTTTCCACCCACAATAACATCTGAATAACCGTCTCCATTTACATCACCGGCACCCGCAACCGAAAATCCCAACTGGGCCGATGCTACATTGCTTTCAACGCTAAGGTGCGCTGCTACCGTAACCCCGGTTGCAGAACCAAGGTGAATGGAAAAATATCCTTCACCGGCCTGGCCATTGGAATAACCGTATGCACCAATAATTATATCACTGTAACCGTCACCGTTCACATCGCCCGCTGCTCCAACCGAACAACCGAAATAACTGTTTGCAAAAGCCGGCCCGTTTATGGTTGTTGATGCAACCGTAGAATAACCGTTGGCAGAACCATGAAAAATGTAAACAACACCGCGATCAACCTGGGTATTGTTAAATAAACTTGCACCAATGGCAATGTCAGAAAAACCGTCACGGTTCACATCGCCCACGGTGGTCACAAAATTTCCCATACCGGCACCAGCCTGGGCAACGGTTATGGCCCCTGCCGGCAAGGTTGACGATCCAATGTTTTCAGCAAATCCGTAATGGACCGTAAATGCTCCGGCATCATTTGCAGAAACCGCTGTGTTGTCATACATGTAAGCCCCGGTAATAATATCTGAAAAACCATCACCGTTCACGTCACCGGCCGAACAAACACTTATGCCTCCGTAAGCGTAGGACTGGCCGCTGCTCATGCGGGTAAAACCGGTTGTCATGACCCCGCTTGATGAACCGTAAAAAACATAGGTTGATCCGTCATCAGTTAAAGCGGGGCTTACATTATTAAAATAATATGCA
This sequence comes from Flavobacteriales bacterium, assembly GCA_035628535.1. Classification (GTDB taxonomy): domain Bacteria; phylum Bacteroidota; class Bacteroidia; order Flavobacteriales_D; family UBA2798; genus DASPJQ01. The sequence continues at coordinate 6,210 of DASPJQ010000865.1, forward strand.
CCAACCACCACATCGGCATAACCGTCACCGTTCACATCACCGGCACTGTTTACACCTACACCAAAACTTGCACCTGCCTGGTTTGATTCAAGTGTTGTATTTGCAATAGCCGAAAGCCCTGTTGCTGACCCGTGGTAGACAAAAGCCACCCCTTCATCAACTGATGGTTTATCATAAAAATCGGCACCAATAATTACATCACCGTAACCATCGCCATTTACATCTCCGGCAAATGAAACATTTTCACCATAATAGGCGGCTGCCTGGTTGGGTTCACCCGTCCACGCTGGCGTGGTATTAATACCCGTGAGCGATCCGTGAAAAACATAGGCACGTCCTTCATCGGTTTCTCCATTGTCATAATAGGCGGCCGATGCCACTACATCAGCATAACCGTCACCGTTTACATCACCGGCCGAAGAAACGCTCCATCCCATTTGCGAGGCGGCCTGGTTATTGTCAACCGAGGCGGCCGGTGTTGCTGCAAGACCTGTGACCGAACCATGAAAAATAAACATGATGCCTTCATTGGCTTCACCATTATCGTATAAGGGAGCTCCGGCAACAACATCGCTAAAACCATCGCCATTCACATCACCTGCTGTTGAAACAATAAAACCCAGGTTGGATGCACCCTGGTTGGAATCAAACGA
>DASPJQ010000866.1:0-3440 GCA_035628535.1 Flavobacteriales bacterium
TGATGCGCAACTCAGGGGGCAAAAAATTGGCCATCGTCTCTTGCAGGAAGCCGAAAAAATTGTGATGCAGAACGGACGCAGGTATATAACATTACAGGCCCGTGAAGAAGCTGTTAAGTTTTATGAATCGGCCGGCTATTCAATTGTTGAAAAAACCTTTCTTATGTGGGGTGTTATCCAGCACTACCGCATGAACAAAACCTTGAAATAAAGGGGCTTTAACGTTTTGGCCCGATTTTTTCATAATTGCCCGCATAAAACGTAAAATGCTTAAGTTTGTATGCATGCGGGTGTTCATAGCTTTTATAGTTGTTTTTGGTTTTTGTTTAAACGGTTTTTCGCAGGGACTGTTTGACAAACAATTGCCCAAACGCACATACGACCCATCGGTAGTTGATTCCATTTATGGCATTACCATGTATGAACCACTCGTTCTCGCCCTGGGAGGCGACAGTATCCGTAAAAATGGTGTGTACGCATGTAACGGCTGGTTTGAAGACGCATACCTTGATGGGACCATTATTCATAAGGGATTTTACCAGTCAGGCCAATTGCAGTCCTACAAGAATTTTTATCCCAACGGTCAGTGTGAACGTGATTTTTCATCGCTTGACGCTATGTTTGCCGAATGTAAAATGTATTACGCTACCGGCCAGTTGAAATCAAAAGTGAAATATGTTGAAGGAAATGCAAAGGAGTGGACCGATTATTATCCCAATGGAAATGTGCAGTTTGAGGAGAAGATGAACAAGAGCATGGACTATTATGAATACCAGAAATATTATTATTCAACGGGTAAACCATCAAAAGTGTTTGAATTGGCCGACAAGAAAAAAATGGTTTTCAATTATACCGAGTATTATGAAAACGGGGCTGTAAAGGTACAGGGCCACCGCATTTTTATCAAAGAATCCAATACGTATTTTGATAACGGTGAATGGTCTTATTTTGACGAGTCGGGGAGCAAAACAAAAACCGATAAGTTTGACCGCGGTGTTAAGCTTTAACTTTTTTCATTTTTTTTCTGAAAATTTAATAAGCAATTAGTGCAGCAAGCTATCCAATGATTTTTTACCGCGAGCTATATTTACTACCTTTGCAACGGTGCCTTACAAGAACAATATACTCCTGGATACGCTTGCAGGAAAAAAAACCAACCGTTATCCCGTATGGGTTATGCGGCAGGCGGGCCGTGTATTAAAAGAATACCGCGAGGTAAGGGCGCTGGCAGGTTCATTTATTAACCTGGTAACTACACCTGAATTGGCTGCTGAAGTCACCATACAACCGGTTGATTTGCTAGGCGTTGATGCCGCCATTATTTTTTCCGATATACTGGTTGTTCCCGAGGCCATGGGTTTTCCCTATAAAATGGAAGAGGAAAAAGGACCGGTTTTTTCAAAAACCATTGCCGGGGCCTCTGATATACATCTCCTGGAAAATGCAGATGTGGAAGACAGGTTAGCCTACGTATTGGAAGCCATAAAACTTACAAAGAAAGGACTTGAGAACCGGGTACCGCTCATTGGTTTTGCTGGCGCACCGCTTACCATTTTTGCATACCTCACAGAGGGAAAGGGCAGTAAAACATTTTCAGCTACCCGTAAGTTTTTGTACGTAAACCCGGCCGAAGCACACATGGCCCTGCAAAAAATAACCGATACAACCATAGCATATTTAAAAGCACAGGTACGGGCCGGGGCCGACATTGTACAACTATTTGATTCGTGGGCCGGAATTTTCGAACCTGAACAGTACAAAACGTTTGGCGAAATATATATAAATCAGATAACCAAGGCAATAACCGAAGTGCCTGTAACGGTATTTGCCAAAGGAGCCTGGTGGTCCATTGAACGTTTTGCCCAAACCGGGTGTACTACCATAGGAATTGACTGGAATATTACCATGGCCGATGCCCGCCAAAAGGCAGGTAACACCAAAGTTTTGCAGGGCAACCTTGACCCCTGTGTTTTATATGGCACGATTCCTGATATTCAACAAGCATCCAATAAAATGTTGCAGGGCTTTGCGGGTAACCGGCATATTGCTAATTTAGGGCATGGAGTTTATCCGGACACCGATCCGCAAAAACTCAGGTGTTTTATTGATACCGTTAAAGAATTTAATTTAAACTAAATAAACCGCATGCCAATTGTAGGTGTTTGCGTGCATAATTTAAAACAAAGCGTATGAACAAAAAATTAGTTGCATTATGCGTAATTGCGTTAGTACCTGTAGCGTTATTGGCGCAGGAGGATAAAAACCTGGTTAAGAATCCGGGTTTTGAGGGGACAACAGGTAAAATCAAGCGGTATGGCGCCATCGCGTCAGCAAAAGACTGGAAATCACCAACCGGTTTACCGGCCGATTTGTTTTCTAAAACGGTTAAAGGCGATGCGGCAACCGCACCTACAGCTCCCCAAAACATGTATGGAAAAGAAGACCCGCATGAAGGAAATAACTATGCAGGTTTTGTGGCTTATAGTTTTGGCGACAAACAACCGCGCTCGTATATCACCACTGAATTAATCGGTCCATTGAAGGAGGGAGTGCAATACTGTGTGTCGTTTCAAATAAGTCTGGCCGACCAGTGCAAATACGCCTGTACCAACATAGGCGCGCATTTACACAAAAAAGAAATGGGTATTGAGGAAAAACAAAGCCTTTTGCTCGAAACGCACATGAAGCACCCAAAAAACAAAATAATTACGCAGTCATTCGGATGGGAACAGGTGTGTAATACGTTTACGGCCAAGGGCGGTGAAAAATTCCTTACAATCGGTAACTTTTCATCAACCAAGGATACCAAAAATGAAAAAATCCCGAAACCAAAAGGATCATCGGCACAACAGCTTCCAATAGCGTATTATTACATTGATAACATTCAGGTTTTCCAATTGGACAGCATACAGGAATGTCAGTGTGATGTACCTAAACTGGAAAAAGCCCATGTGAATTACGAAGAAATTTCAGGAACAAACAAAGTATTTACACCTGAGGAACAATTACACGAAAACAAAATACAGTTTGACAACATGAGCGCTACAATTCATCCTGAAATGGTTGAGCATTTGAATAAAATAATTGAAGCCATGAACCAAAAACCCGAAATGAAGGTTGAGGTAATTGCACATTGCGATAAGACCGAGTACGCAAAAGTAGAGATTGACGACCGTGCAAAAGACCTTACTGCAAACCGCGCCAATGCCGTAATTGATTTCCTGGTTAAGGGTGGTATTTCAAAAGACAGGTTTACAAAAGTTATTAAAGAAGACCAGGAACCCGTTACTACTGACATGAGCGAGCTTGGCATGGCCAAGAACCGCAGGGTAGAATTTAAGGCTAAATAGACTTTAAAACATAAGTACAAAAGGGGAGCCCGGGGGTTCCCCTTTTTTTGTGCTTATAAACATTATATATTGGAATATTTCAACTAAAAA
>DASPJQ010000867.1:0-1443 GCA_035628535.1 Flavobacteriales bacterium
TAGTGATTTTGACTACTTCGCTAAACCCTGCTGATAAACAGCGTGCCGAGTCAATAACAGAAAATATTATTTTTCTGAATAAACCCCTTACCGAGAGCATGCTGGAACAAATTTAGGTACCCTTTGAAAATACCGTAGAAATACGGTTGACTTTACAACTTTTACATGCTAATTTTGTTTCTTTCAAGTAAAGTTTATGCGTGAAAAAGGAACTCTACAAAAGGCATATCAAAATGCCCTGAATATTGATGATGTTGATTTTGAATATGGGCGTAAACAAAAAGTGCTGGTATCGGCACGAATCAAATTGTTTCACGAACGAGTACAGCGTATAGCCCAACTTCAAAAACAGGGTAAGTTATCAATTAACCTTTCAATGGTTTATACCGAAAATCAAAAACAACATTTAAGACAGGACTTAAAAACTGTTTTTTCAATGGACGATGCCGATATTGAGAGGGTTATGCAGGCTGCAGGGAAAGAAATTTGATAGAGGCTTAGTATTCAGGTGTTTACGCCAATCCATGTTTTTCAATAAGAATGGGTATAAGTGGCCTGAGTACCTGTTTATGCCCGTTATTGGAAGCCATGAACAGGGTGAACATCTCTTTTTTCTTCAAATCAGTTTTGGTATTGGGTTCTTTATTGATGCTCAGGTCAAAGAATTTTCCAATATACTCAATATGTGAAAACTGGTTTGAAGGCAAGGATTTTACCTTGCGTATGATCTTGCGCAAATAGTCATCGGCCATATCAAATTCTTTTTCCAGTAGCAGAAAATAACAAAGCGTCAATTTAATTTCAATTTCGGCACGCAGGAAATTTACCATGCTGTAGTCATTTACCGTCTTAAGAAGTATTGTGCGGCCTTTTTTGGTATCGCCTGCATGAAAAGCTATGAGTGCCGTATAATAATTATAATTGATAGCGCTATTGATGTCGGCCTGGTCCAGTAAAACAGCTGATACATCAATCTGCAGCTTATCGCTGAAATTATTTGCCCGGCAAAAATAAAATGCCGATTCAAAAAACGAGTTCACGCAACCCATGTAATTGTGCAACATCAGGGCCTGGAATGAAGGAATCAGTTTGTTATAATACAATTCGGCCTGTTTTATTTTTTTTGTTGACAGGTAATATTCAAAATGAAGGAAGTCAACAAACGTGCGCCATGAATTCTTTTGGGGTTCGTTGTTGTTTTCATTTAAAATGGTTTCGCATGAGGCTAAAAGCACAGCAATGTCTTCTTCAGGATGCTCGTCACAAAAAAGGAGGAACTGTATGTGTATAATGTTTTTGGTAAACAGGATTTGTTTTGACGGATTAAGCTCGTATATATTATCAATTTTCTTTTTCAGGAAGTTTAACGATTCAATGAGGGTCGGGTTTTTTGACAGCATAAAATCAGACAGGAGCTTGGCAAAATCGCAGCAAATTTCATCG
>DASPJQ010000868.1:0-1142 GCA_035628535.1 Flavobacteriales bacterium
GAAAACGGGCAGGTGGCCCAGGAAAGAATCTTTAATGAAAAAGGAAAGCCAGAAAAATCAATTTGGTACAAGCCTGACGGATCTGTTGAGTTGATCGATACAAATACCAATGTTCGATGGTGTGTTGATCCCAAAGAGCATTTCTACATCGAACCCGATACTTCAAAACCAGTTTATCCGGATCCTTTTCCTGACGGGTATCAAAAAATTTACAACACACGAAAAAAAATATTAATGGACGGAGAGTTCAAAAATAAAAAGTTGTATAATGGTAAACTGTATAAATATGATAAAAATGGCTTGATTCTTAAAGTGGAAATTTATAAGAACGGAAAGTATTTTGCCGATGAGCAACTGGAGTGATTTAACCATAGCTTAACCCGGGGACCAGAAACTCAAAAAGGATAAATGAAATACAGTTTAATTGTATTAATGATTTTTACAGCAAACGGTGTTTTTGCGCAGGACACCCTTAACCGTACCGATGCCAACGGAAAAAAAACAGGTTGGTGGCGGATAGTGGGGTCCAAACACAACGGTATGTGTGAAAATTCATGGGTTGCCGAAGAAGGACGTTATGATCAAGGATTAAAAGTGGGCAACTGGACGTCCTATTATGAAAATGGTACAAAGAAATTGGTGATGAACCATACCAAAGGCCAGTCGGCCGGGAAATTTGTTGAATATTATAAGTCAGGATGCCCGCGCGAGGAAGGCACCTTCAAAGGCATGCATTACGTAGGAAACTATAAAATGTATTGGGAAAACGGCCTTATACGCCAGGAAAAGAATTTCAACGAAAAAGGTGAACTGGACGGGAAACTGGTTTACCGTTATATAAATGGAAACCCCGAAATGGAGGCCGGTTACAGCGCGGGAAAACCAACCCAGATTATTCGCTATTGCAACAACGGTGACATAAAAGAAAAAACAGTGTATACCGACAAAGGCCCCGAAACCACAAGTTATACTGAGCGTACCGGCCCTGACCTGGACCTAAAATCGTTTGAGTTGGATTGCAACGCCAATAAGCTGTATGCAAAAACGGTTGTTGATACGCTTAATTTTGAAACCTACGAAGAAGAACAAAAATTACCGCATGATATTCACGGCCTGCCCATAAACCCAAAAAATTTAACGGA
>DASPJQ010000869.1:0-2999 GCA_035628535.1 Flavobacteriales bacterium
GTATGCCAGCATTTTTAAAAAATATTTTGGTGAAAAGGATTAATAACTATATTTGCAACCCCATTGGGGAAATGGGAGCTTAGCTCAGCTGGTTCAGAGCACCTGCCTTACAAGCAGGGGGTCATAGGTTCGAATCCTATAGCTCCCACAAACCAAAGCCGCCTTCTGTAAAGAAGGTGGCTTTTTTATTTCTTTTAGCTCTCATTAAAACATAATTTTCAGCGAGCTAAAAAAAATAAAAAAGGCGGATGCGCAGCAGACGCGCTTTGGGTTGTAAGGTCCACGTGCGAAAAGGGATCAGCGGAGCTAATCGGTAAGCTTGTTTTCGTTTTCAATTTATTCATCCTGCAACTTCTACACCCAAGGCCCCTGAAACCACGTGCAAAGCGGATTATCTCAATTCTTACTTACCCAAGGCGAATGTGAATCCTGTAAAAAATTTTGGAATTTCTGTACGCAACATTCAACTAAAATAAAGCAACTTTATATAGGAATAATCAAACCAAATGATTATGGCAACAAAAAAAACAAAGCGTTCTGCAAGAAACAACTCCAACGCCACTAAAAAAACGAAACCCGCTTCAAAGAAAAAAAATAAAGCGACCGCAGGAAAAAAACAGGCCGGGACTTCTGTAAAAAAAGCTACAAGGAAAAAGAAAAAAACAACTGATACAACTAAGAAAAAAACACCCACAAAAAAAACCAAAAAAAATAAAGCGGTCATTGGCAGGAGAAGCCAACGAACCGTGCAAAAAAGAGCAAGACCCAAACCTGAAAAGGAAAAAAGCGGGGTTGATATCCTGAATGAAGCCGGGGAGGACGCAATGCAACCCGAATCGGAAGCAACACACGAAGAACAGGATGTGCATTTTCCGCCTAAAGCTGAAACGTACCCGGTTAACGCAACGCAAAAGCACAAAGCCGAAACCAAGTTTCATACCCAAAAAGAAACAGCTTTTATACAGGAAAATAAAAAAGTCAATGCCGCTTTATCGTCCCGAAGGAATTTAGCACGCCAAATGCGAAGCAGGGGAAGAAGATAAACGTATAAAAAACCTGCCACAGCGGCAAGCGGCCCACTAAGCAGAAGGTTTTAAGCCATTAAACAGCCTTAAACACCCCAATCCTCACCATGATTTTTACAGAAACGTTGTTCAATGATTGAATTTGTATGGTATCATAGGTCGTATCACACCCGGCTATGGAAGCAAAACCTGAAAAATTCAGCATTTCGGCTTTGATCCCAATTTCATTCGAAGTTGAATTACCGTTCTGATTTTTGTATGTTATCCTGAAATTGAACGTGTCTTTGTACTGTGCCTGGGGAACATTGAGAACATCAATGCTGCATATCAGGTTATCTGGAAAGAACGTGTCATTCATGTATATAGAATCAGATTCCTGCGGGTTAAGAATTATTGTTTTTTTCATTGTTTAAGTGTTAAAAAGCTAAAAAGTGATTTCCGTTAGCTTAAAATCAGTACGTAAAATTCAGCTCAGCGTTTTGTTAATTAATTAAAAAAACTTACACGCGTAAGGTTGAATACATCATAGTTCTAAGGTTTTTATAATAATTAAAAAATAAGTTCCGAATTCCAACCATCAGAGGGAGCCTACCTTATTTCCTCCGGCCATTCCAGCGTTTTCAAATCAGGCAGCAAAAAATTTTTACGCGCCTCAACACTCATTAAAAAATCCTTGCTGTAGTATTCATACGGGTATGAGGCGTTGGAAAATTTCCCCTCAAGCATGGTATTGATGAGTTCGGTCAGATCGGTTATGTGTTCGTTCGCGCAAATGAATTCGTGAACTTTGGCAATCCAGAACATGGTAATGGTTTCATGGTAACCGGCCGTATCGGTATTCACCCCTCCTGTTGTAACATTGTACGTTTTTATACTTTCGCGAATCATGGGCACTGCTTTTTGTAACCCGTATTCGCAAATAAAACCGGCCGCCACCATGATGTGCGCGTGATGCGTCCACTCGGTTTTTGCAAGGGTCAGTTTTTTGAAACGATCAAGCAGGACTGATATTTGGGAAGATGTGTACAAAGGGATTTCAGGCTTAAAATTTAGAAATTTGAAGATTTGGGGTTGTGATTAAAAGTAAATAATTTTCCTTAGGGGTATTACAAAAATCCAAGCCTGGTTTTGTTGGTACCAAACAACATTTGGCCTTAAACGGTTTTAATTTTGTTGATTGGTAACCGGAAACCGGGAATTAGAATCATTTCAATTATTTGATAATCAATAAAAAACATTTGCCTGTCATTCTTGTAAACCCATTGAATGATTGGCCGAAAATGATTAATATTAGGGCATTGTAATCCATGCAGTCCGATATCTCAATAACAATGCAGGAAATTGATGCGCTTAACGAAAAAGCATGGTCAATAAATCGCACCGATGCACGCAAAAGTTTTGAACTGGCTACGCAGGCGCTTAAAGCTTCTGAAGAATCAAATTACCAGCATGGACGCACGCATGCCCTGGCCGCCATTGGCGCCTCAAACGTATGGATGAGCAATTACGATGAGGCCCTCACCTATTTGTTTGAGGCACGCAAACTGCTTAAAGCCGATAAAGACAAACCAAAAGAAGCCCAGGTTGTTTACCAGATTTTTTGTTGTTTTTATTTTTTAAATGATTTTGACAAGGCCATTGAATACGCGCACGAAATGCTTCAACTGGCTACCGAGAATCGTGATGACAATGCCAAGGCCAACGCGTATAACGGTATTGGTACCATTTATTACACCATTGGTGAAAGTAAAAAAGCCATTGAGTTTTTGCTGAAAGGGCTGGCCATTGCATCAACGCTTGAAGACAAGCATTTGCTTGCGCGCATACTGGACGGTCTCGGCACATCGTACCATATTGAAAAAAATTACGAAGAGGCCATCCAATTCAAAGAGCGAAGCCTTGCGGCCGGCCGCTCATCGGGCATAAAAAACGTGGAGAGCTATGCCCTCAACGGCCTTGCTTTAATATATAAAG
>DASPJQ010000870.1:0-3813 GCA_035628535.1 Flavobacteriales bacterium
TACCCGCGACCTGGATTTTACCAATGGCAGCGGCCCTATGCAGTTAATCATGTCTGATTTTTCGGGCCCTGATACATTGCTTATTCCCCATGAAAAAAAAGGCCGTTTCGGGCAAAACACAATTATAAAGGTTGAACTGCGTGATTCAAGCGCTGCTAACGTTGAGCGGGAAATAAAGGCGCTGGTTCCCGGCAACCCGGCCGTCATGCATGAAATGGTTCAAAGTCTGCGCGTGTTAATTTCACGCAATGAGCAAGACAGCAGCAACGTAAAGGTAAAATACGATATGCACCTTGAAGGTGACACCGGTTTGCTTAAAACAGCTTTTGTGAAACGGATGCGCGAATATGCTTTTGCGGTCAACTGGCAAATGCGTTCGGGTAATGAAACAAAAAAAGAGGGCGAGTTTTACTTTTCAACTGTCCACAAGGGAAAATATTTTGGCGCCCTTATAACGGGGTTCAATTCATTTTTATTCAAACGCATTGCACCGCAAATCCTGTTTGCCCTTTTACTGGTAGCTTTAACCACCCTTGCTTTTGTTTTGTCATACCGTAGCATGCGTTCACAGCAACGCCTGAATGCGTTGCGGCAGGAATTCATCAGCAACATGTCACATGAATTGAAAACACCGCTTTCAACAGCAAAGGTCACCATTGAAGCGCTTAAAACCTACAACAGCGAAAAACGGATAGAGAGTGCTGGCGAATACCTTGATATTGCTTATGCCGAATTGAACAGGTTGGATGAATTGATAAACGAGGTGCTCAATACAAGTATTATGGAAAGCGGCCAGGCGGAAATCAATCCGGTTAAAACCGACCTTGATGCCCTGGTACGCCTAGCCATAAATGCGTTTCATGTGCGGTTTAAAGAATTGAATGCAGTTGTTAAGTATGATTCAAGCGGCCCTGTAACGGTCATGGCCGATGCATTGCATATACAAGGTGTGATAACGAATTTGATCGATAACAGCCTTAAATATGCCGGTGAAATACATCCCGTAATTACCATTAACCTAAATAATACCGGTGAAACCGTTCGCTTAAGCATCTCTGATAACGGGCCGGGAATTCCGGATGAATACCTGGACAAGGTTTTTGATAAATTTTTCAGGGTCCCCGCCTTTAATAAACATAATACGAAAGGATACGGCTTAGGATTAAATTATGCCAGGCTGGTTATGGAAAAGCATGGAAATACCATATCTGTTCAAAACAATGAGTTTGCAGGCTGTACCTTCACCATGACTTTAACAGCGGCATGAAAATAAAAGTTTTATATGTAGAGGACGAGCCTTTTTTAAGCAAGGTAGTCAAAGAAATGCTCGAAAACAAGGGCTATGAAGTGCACCATGAATCAAATGGGATGCAGGTTATGACCGGTTTCAAAAATTTTAAACCCGATATTTGCCTGCTTGATGTAATGCTGCCCGATATGGATGGTTACATGCTTGGAAAATCAATTCGAAGAGCCGATGAAAACATGCCCATTATTTTTTTGACGGCCAAAACGCAAACGGCCGATGTTGTAAAAGGGTTTGAATCGGGCGGGACAGATTACATGCGCAAGCCGTTCAGTGTTGAAGAACTGGAGGCGCGCATACAAAACCAATTATCTATAAAACTCAAAACAAAAAAATCGGTCAGGCATTTATCCAACGAAGACTGCTCATTCGGGAGCTGCACATTTAACAGCGCGCGCATGGAATTAACGGTTAACGGCCTATTGACGCGTTTATCTCATAAAGAATCGCAAATCCTGCAGTATTTCGTGCTGCATCAGAATTCGGTTATTGACCGCAAAGAACTGCTCATGACCGTTTGGGGCGATGATTCATTTTTCAATTCGCGCACACTGGATGTTTATATCCGCAAATTCAGGGAGTATTTCAAACCTGTAAAGGGAATTGAAATTATTACCCTCAAAGGGAAAGGGTACCAGTTTATTGTTCCCAGGGGGAATTAGTTATCATTCCGCGTGAACAACGCGGAACAGATTATGTTTTATACACCACGGTAAAAAACGGTACGATGTTCAAAATAGCAATTACCGCCAGTGTTGGCGACCCGTAAAACCGTTTGGTAATTATACAAATAAGGCTGATTAAAAAAGAAAGTACCGGCCAGAATAAAAAATTACGTGAAAAATTGATCCAGCGCGAGGCCCTGTAATCGTATTGCTTAAAATAAATTTGTGTCGGCACCTTGAATAAAGGCGTACGTAATATTTCAGCAGTTGTGCCACTCAACGAATAGCCCGAAATATCGGCTGTAATGAACCCACCGTCTTCGGTTATGATATCAAGGCGTACAGGCGTAACAATGGTTTTGGTTTTGATTTTTCCGTTTACCGTATCGGTAATTTCATTCTTTTCCGAGGCCAGTACTTTTGTACCAAGCACCTTGGATTTTAATACATTGTACGGTAAAAACCCGTCAATGATGAATGTACCGAACAGGATAACGCAAAACAGGTGAAAACCTTTCAGCCTACGGTCAAACAACACGTTTTTGATTTCGTCCTCTTCAGCATGCTTGTTAAGCTTGATTTGTGCCGAAATTAAACTGTAATCTTTACTGGGTACTTTTTTTTTGCGTTCGCTCATTCGAACTTTGCCGCTAAAACAAATGACTTTTTTATTTTTTTGACCGTGCCTGCCAGGTTGAAGTATTCAAAATAAACAACGTAAATACCAACCTGCGCTTTTTCATTTTTATCGGTAATGCCGTTCCATGTAAAAGTCCCTTTATTGGAAAGTAATTCGTTGCGCACAAGCTTGCGTATTTCGCGTCCCTTTGCATCATACAAAGTGGCATTGCCTACGTAACCGGTTTCGGTAAATTCGTAATTGAAGTTGATCACGTCCTGGTAACCGTCATTATCGGGCGAAAAAATTTCGGTGCTGAGTGACAGTTCATCATCACCTTCTGGGTTCGGGCTAAACTGCGAATTTTGGTAACCGGGCGTGGCAAACCCAACCTGCTCGGCTGCCGAATGCCAGTTGCCCGCATCGTTGGTGGCGCGGTTAAAATCCATGCGCTCCAGTGAAACACCTTCAACACTGTTCAATAACGGGAATTGCATATCCTCGGTATACGAAAAGCGATCGATCATAACATTGTTGCTGCTGATCAGAATGACCGTGCCCGAATCATTGTCATAAGAAGGAAGTGACGGGACTTCAACAACCCTGTTTACCATTGACTGCGTATAATACTCGGTGAGCGCAGCTTTATCGGTGGTAAATGCATAATATTCGCCCGGTTGCAACAACATGTCAATGGCCGAAACTATTTTGTGGCCGGCAACGGTGTCGTCATCAATGTTGGCAAACGACCAGTTTTTTAAATTAATCACTTTGCTTGAATTGTTGTAGATTTCAACAAAATCGCTTACACCCGATGTGGGATTAAACAACACTTCGTTTATTACGACTTCACCCGTTAAACTGCCAAAGGCAAGGATAAAATTTGTTGTGCTTGAAGTCCCACTGCCGTTGCCTTCGCAATCGGTAATGTGAGTGGCCGTTAAGGTATACAGGATACCGCTGTCAATGGCCGGTGTGAAATTAACAATAACCCCGGTCAAGCCGGGAGAGGTAACGGAGAAGGAACTTACGCTAACGCCTCCTGTAACCGTAAATAGAAATGAAGCGGTTGCCGATGTGTCAATGGCTTCTGAAAACGTAAGCGATAATTGCGTGTTGGAAAGCAGGTTGGATGAAATAATTTGCGGTGCGGTTACATCGGGCACGGTGCTGTAAATGCTGTTAACGGCACCAGGGGTACCACCAGCAGGGTCGTTGCTGGC
>DASPJQ010000871.1:0-2713 GCA_035628535.1 Flavobacteriales bacterium
GAAGGTATTGATGACAAATGGCATTCAACCGGAAACAACCACGTGGAATTTGCCGGTTTGCAACCCGGTAATTATATATTTACCGTATATGCCACCAACCCTGACGGTGTAAAAAGCCGCCAGACCGTGCGCATTCATTTCACCATATATCCGCCATTTTGGAAAACCTGGTGGTTTTTTACACTCGCAAGTTGCTTTGTTGTTTCATTGACCATTTTGTTTTTTTACGTCCGTATTAAGCAAATCAAAAAACGTGAATTGGAAAAAAACGAACTCATGCGCAAAATAGGTCTTACCGAAATGCAGGCGTTACGCAGCCAGATGAACCCGCATTTTATTTTCAATTCCATGAATTCCATTCAGCATTATGTGCTTAGTAACGATCCCCTGAACGCCAATAAATACCTTTCCAAATTTTCGAAACTCATGCGCAATGTACTGGAACATTCCCGGCTGGAGCAGGTGTCATTGGAACAGGAACTGGAAACCATACGGACCTATCTTGAAATTGAGTCGCTGCGCTTTGAAGATAAATTCAGCTGGCACATACAACTTGCGGCAAATGTCGTACCTGAAATGTTGTTTGTGCCGCCCATGATTATTCAGCCGTTTATTGAAAACGCTTTATGGCATGGGCTCATGGCACAAAAAGGCGAACAGAAACTTATTGTTAACATTTATACCGGGAGTGAGCAGTTGTGCATTGAAGTTGAAGACAACGGTGTTGGCCGTGAAGCCTCAACCCAATTCAATGCCGGCCGCAAAAAAAATGAGTCGCTTGGCATGAAAATAACCAAAGAACGCCTTGACCTGTTGGAAAACTTCCACAACGTAAAGGCCGAGGCCGTTATAGTTGATAAATTTAAAACCGACAATACATCGGGCGGAACAAAAGCCATTGTTAAAATACCACTTTTAAAAACCTAAACCATGTTACGTGCCATTTTAGTTGACGATGAACCCAAATCCCTTAAAAGCCTGGAAACGCTTTTGTCACACTATTGCCCCCAGGTAAAAGTGGTGGGTACTTCCACCTCGGCATTTGATGCGCTGGGCCTTATTGCAAATGAAAGACCCGAGCTGGTTTTTCTTGACATTCATATGCCTGAGCATACCGGTATGGACCTGATAAAAAAAATCAATGCCATGCCCCTGAAAGTTGTTTTTACCACTGGCGACTCAAACCAGGCTATGGCTGCCATTAAAAATGGCGCGTTTGACTACCTGCTAAAGCCCATTGATGCCGATGACCTGGTGCGTTGCCTGAACCGGATTGAACCCGTACAAAAACCAAAACTACCTTCGTCAAGCATCCAGATTAATGTAAAGGAGGGCGTTTTGTTTGTCAATACGAGCGACATCATTAAATTAAAAGCAAGCGGGAGTTATACAGATATTTACCTGGAAGAAAATAAAAAACTTACCACGTCAAAAGTCCTGAAAGATTATGAAAGCATGCTTGACAGAAACCAGTTTTATCGCTGCCATAATTCTTATATTATTAATTTGCGCAAGGTTGAAAAGTTACTGAATGAGGATGGATATTTCGTATCGTTTAAAGACGGCTCAAGGGCCGAAGTAACACGCAAAAACAAGGATGAATTGATTGAGAAAATGCGGGCGCTTACTTAAGTGATTATTGCACAATATGCGGAAAAACACTTAAACTAATGATTGGCACAATCAATGCCCGGTTCATAATCAGCCCTGTTTTTCGCAACTGCAGTTTTTCCTTTTGGTGCATAACCAACTCACGTTTGGCATGAAGCATTCTATATTCTTCTTCATTTTTTGTAAGTTGCCTCCAAAGTGACTCATAACGACTAACCTCCTGTTGAATTTTGTCAACTTTCTCAGCCAACAATTTTCGTAAATAGGTTGAATAAACAAGTATATCACGTTTGATCGCAACGAGGTTGCCGGTATCATTTCCCCTGCTTATTTCTTCTGTTTCGCAAAACAAACCGTACAAGGTTGGGTCCTGGTAACCCAACAACATTTCAGGCAATCCCTTAAAAAGCCTTTTTTCTTCAAAAACCAGTTTTTCCACCTCATTCAAACCCTCTATTTGCATCAAACAGATCTTTTTTAACGAATCATGTTTTACCAGTTCGTTAAAGCAACATACCTTTTCTTTTTCGAAATCTATAATTGATTTTCTGGCGCAGAACTCCTCAAACCGGTCATTCATTTCTACTGTCACAATGCTTATTGCATCAAGCTGTTTATCCAACAAATAGCACTGCTGTTCATACCGATCGAACATAACCTTAAGATGATGCATGTTGAAATAATACATTAAGGTATCGGTAAACTTTAAAGCAAACTCAATGTCACTATCATAAAACGAAATATACATATAACGCTCAGTCTCGTCAAGCGTTATTTTTAGATTTTTACGCGTTTTGGCTATTTCGGCACCGCTGTACGGTTTTTTGTTCCGTTTAAGGCAATCAACCAATAAATCGGTTGACTTGATCCATGATGCCAGTGTTTTGGATTCGGGATAAAGGTTTAGGCTATCGGCCTGTTTTTTATATTCATGATAATTAATTTCCAACTGTGCCTCCACATGTTTTTGCGAAAATGCAGTACACGAGCAAATAAAAATGATTAAGAAGAAGTATGTTTTCATGCGTATGGTAAATGTACAAAACACACCACTTGCCTGAAAAACGTACGATAAAATTATTTATCGGCCAATAAAGCCTGC
>DASPJQ010000872.1:0-4501 GCA_035628535.1 Flavobacteriales bacterium
GCCCTACATGAAAGGCAAAACCGCATTGATAACGGGCAGCACAAGCGGCATTGGCCTTTCAATGGCGCGCGAATTTGCCATGGCCGGTTATAACCTGGTGCTTAACAGCCTTGAAAAAGAAGGACCCGAAATTACCGTTGCCATAGGAAAAGAATGTGGTGTGGAAACGTTTTTTTCGGGCGCAAACCTGCTTGCACCGTCTGAAATTGAACTCATGGTCAACAGTTCGGCCTTGAGGTTCGGGGGTATTGATGTACTTGTAAACAATGCAGGCATCCAGTTTGTGTCGCCTGTTAAAGATTTTTCGTTGGAAAAATGGAACGAGGTTATAAGCATTAATTTAACGGCCGCTTTTTGCACAGCCAAACTGGTTTGGCACCACATGGTCGAAAAAAAATGGGGAAGGATAATTAACATCGCCTCTGCACACGGCCTTGTTGCCTCAGCATATAAGTCGGCATACGTGGCTTCAAAACACGGCTTGATCGGGTTGACAAAAACACTGGCCCTGGAAGGGGCTGGCGAAGGAATAACGGCCAATGCCATTTGTCCCGGGTATGTAAAAACACCGTTGGTGGAAAAACAAATTGCCGACCAGGCAAAGGCGCATAACATTTCTGAAAAAGAAGTGGAGCAAAAAATAATGCTCGAAAAACATGCGGTAAAACAATTTGTACCCGGTAATTCAATCAGCGCACTGGCCCTGTTTTTGGCATCTGATCACGCTTCAATGATAACCGGGTCCAGTTTTTCCATTGATGGTGGCTGGACCGCGCAATAACCGGTTATTTTTCTCTGGTAACAAGTAATTTTGATCTGGCGAAAATCGTTTTATCGTTAGCAACTGAAATAAAATAAATGCCATTTTTCAGTTTAAGGTTATCCAATTCTATTGAATTCCCATTCGGGATTTTAAAACCTGCATACATAATCCGGCCGGTTTCGTCAGTCAAAACAATGTTGACCTTCGTAACAATACAGGCATCAGTTTTAATAGTCAAGGTGTTGCCGTTTGAAGGATTGGGGTAAATTAAAACAGAATTTTGGTGTTCGCTTAACGGTGTCGACATCCAACTGCCACAAGCATAAGTGTGTTCCAGGTGCAAATTTTCGTAGATGTCAGCCGAATATGCATATGCCGATTGGGAAATATCACCGTTTTTACCCATGAAAATAAAGCTGGATTGTGAAGGCATGGTATCAATTCCATAAAACCCATGTTTTTAAGGGTTGTAATTCATCCGGGATTACTTGCCAAAACCACTCCTTTATCAAAATAATTAAAGCTGCAAAGGACAAATAAGTCATTAGGCATGATGTCGTTCAACAAAAAATCATTCAGCGAATCCATTTCATCCGGGTGATTAATACGGAAACCGAAATAACGTTCAGCCCTGACGCGTCCCCAACCGCTGCCGGGCGCGTTGCCCTGGCCTAAATTAGTCATGTAGGTGTCCACAGGCAGGCAACTGCTGTCGGGTATCCACCCCAGATAAATGATTTTATCAGGCAAAATTCCATCGTATTCCTGGATTATGCTATCAATGCCCCAGTGGCATTGATGGGTTTCACTTAACGCATCGGAAGAGCCAAACGTTTGGACCCACAGGTTAAATAAGATTTGCGCTCTGGTTGCCGCAATAAAGGAAACGAGAAATAAAATGAATGCAGCGATTTTTTTCAAGATTTGGGTTAGGTTTACCTAACCTTGAATATACAAAAAAAATCATTCGTGTTGAACCACCAGTTTAATTTTTTTAAAATAAGCCTGGTCATAGATTAAACTTATGAAATACACTCCGTCAGGGACATTAAAATCGTCAATCCGGATGCTGTTGCCGGTCGGTTTGCACGTGCTCGTGTAAACAACACGCCCGTATTCGTCATGAATGTTTACGTAACACAATTTCCCAAAACCCTGATCGGCTTCAAGGGTAAATGATGAACTGTTTGCGGGGTTCGGATATGCGGTTAGCGTTAGGGCACGGTTGATTTCATCCATACCACCCCAATACGCAATGTCACACGTATCACTGTCAACAGTTCCGCTCACATTTTGTACAACACAAATATTTACGTAGTTTTTAACGCCATCAATTGTATTGCTCATCAGGATCGATTCGTTAGAGCTTCCAATGCATGCCGGTACCATCATACCCCATTCCGGATATATATCGGTAAGTGCGAAACCACTGAATGCAGTTCGCCAACGCTTTCAATTATCTCAGGTTTAAAAACGTTGCCGTTGTAATCGGTCATCGTGTTCAATGGATTGTATAAACGCATGTATTTGCGCGGGCCCGTACGTATGTTTACCGTTGCAACAGAATCTACAATATAAAAACCCGGATTTGCGTAACCCCAGCTTGAATATGGCATGGCGTAATAAATGGTATCTCCAAGATTAAGGCTGAAATCATACATAAGGTATTCAGTGTTGTCTTCATATAAATAAATATAAACTTTTTGAGAAGCAGTGTCCTCCCGAATTGCGGCAATATCAATGCTTGGCCATGAAGCATCAGTCCACATTCGTTTATACATGTTCGCGCCAATTGCAGTATCAGCATAAGCGGCTAATTTGTCAAGGTAATACAACGATCGAACCGGGACACCTGAAAAGGCATGACACCACCTGGTAGTATCGCCCAGCATGGGATGGTATTGCGCATTGGCCTGTGAAAACGCGATAAACATAATAAATGCGAGTAAAATTTTTTTCATACGTGTACGTTTTTGATCAAATTTAACTAAAAACCCAGCCTTTTGTTGACTGCTTCCTCTTTAAGTAAGACCTTTGGCCGGTTTTTTAGTATATTTAGGCATTCAAACCTTAATGATGAAAAAAATAATTATAGCCGCTATGTTGCCAACATTGGCCATTGCACAGCAAAAAGACAAAGGCACGTTTATTGAAAAGAAACCCGGTTATTACCAGAACAGCATTTTAAAAGGTATTTCAGACGACCAGGAGAAAGCGAAGCCGGAACCCATAATGGAAAAATCATTTAAAATTGATTTGACAGGTGTTGATCTTCCAACCGACATTACAAAATACACAACCATTTGGCACAACAATCCCGTTTCGCAGGGCAATACCAGTACCTGCTGGTGTTTTGCCACCACTTCCTATTATGAAAGTGAAGTGAAGCGCCTGACGGGGAAAGAAATCAAACTGAGCGAAATTTATACCGTATATTGGGAATACGTTGAGCGCGCCAAATATTTTGTGCAGAACCGCGGTGAAATGAATCTGGGCGAGGGCAGTGAAACCATGGCCGTTGGCAGGCAAATGAAAAAATACGGTGCTGTGCCGCTGTCGGTTTATTCAGGCATGATGCCGGGTAAAACCGTGCATACGCATGAAAAAATGTTTGCCGAGATTGATGCCTATTTGAAAGGTGTGAAAGAACGCAATGCCTGGAACGAAGAAGAAGTGGTGAAAACGGTCCGGAGTATTTTGGACTACCACATTGGAAAAGTTCCGGAAAAGTTTACCTGGGAAGGAAAGGAATACACCCCGGTTGATTTTGTAAAAAACGTACTGAAAATAAATCCTGATGAGTATGTTGACATCATGTCGCTGAAAACCGAAGAATACTGGAAAAAAGCGGAGTATAAAGTGGAAGACAACTGGTGGAAAAGCAAAGACTATTTGAATATTCCGCTTGATGATTTTACAGGTGTTATTAAAAATGCTATAAAAAATGGTTATGGTATTGCCATTGGTGGCGATGTGGGCGAACCCGGTTTTGAAACCGGTAAGCAGGTTGCGGTGGTGCCGAGCTTTGACATCCCCTCAGAATACATCAATGACGATGCACGCGCCATGCGTTTCCTCAATAAAAGCACAACTGATGACCATGCCATGCACATTGTTGGTTATACCGAAAAGGATGGGAAGACCTGGTACCTGGTAAAAGACAGCGGTGCGGGTTCGCGCAATTGCGGAAAGGAATGCAAATCGTTCGGGTATTATTTCTTTCACGAAGACTATGTGAAACTGAAAATAATGACGTTTACCATTCACAAAGATGCCGCAAGGGAAATACTCAGGAAAGTGAATTAGTAAATTCCGGAATTAGCAATGAATGCCAGCTCGGAACTTAATATGGTTCAAAAGTGATGGATAAATTTGGAACCGGCAAATTAAAATTTACCATTGAAATCCCTGGTTGGTCCTTTAAATGCTTGTTTGAATGCATAACGCTTCTAATTCGCGAATGTTCGAATTTGCTAATAACCACCGAAGGCACCTACTGCACGTGCGCTAAACCTATTTGTGTGGTTCAGTGCCCCGGTGGCTTTGCTTTATGGGGAAATTTGGCCGAAACCCTTAAGGATTCAACGACACCATCATGAAAAGATTATGACGGAGCTAACGGCCGTTGAGTGGTGCTTTATTGGATAAACGCAGAAAAAAAATCAATATTGCCCATTCAGGAAAAATTAATGCAGGCAATGCCAAACCCCACACCTCTGTACTTTGTACTCTATACTT
>DASPJQ010000873.1:0-9709 GCA_035628535.1 Flavobacteriales bacterium
GCACAATTGATAATACCGATTTGGTCATACGAACAAACAACCTTGAGCGCATGCGTATACTTGGCAATGGGCGCATTGGTATGGGCACTTCCGTACCGTTGGGAGCATTGCACCTGAATACAAATGATGGATTTGTGTCAACAGGAACATTCGGTTCGGGAAGTTCACTCACAGTTACTGGTGCGGGCACGCGCATGTTATGGTACCCGAAAAAAGCGGCTTTCAGGGCTGGTGGTACCAGCGGAACAGCATGGGATGAAATAAATGTCGGTAATTATTCCTTTGCAACGGGTTATGATAACGTGGCCAGGGGTAACTATTCCTTTGCTGCCGGGCAATCGTCAACCGTTTATTCTGATTATTCTGCAGCCATTGGTTATGGTAATACAAGCAATGGGTTATGCACATTTACAGCGGGCAGTTCAAATAACGCGAGTGCCGCTTACGCAATTGCTTTGGGCAGGGGTTGCATTTCTTCTGATTCCAATGCAGTGGCAATCGGGTACCACACAACAGCTTCCGGAAAATATGCTATTGGATTTGGGTTCCAGAATGTTGCCTCGGGCGATTACTCAATGACCATGGGTTATCATGCCAATACCAATAACAGGACAGGTTCCATCATATTCAGCGATGCATCATCGGCAACCTACGTAGGATCAACAGCCGACAACCAGTTTATTGTTCGCGCATCAGGGGGATATTTCTTTTATTCGAATTCAGGTTTAACAACCGGGGTAACATTGGCTTCAGGCAGCGGAAGCTGGTCTTCGGTTTCTGACCGGAGAAAAAAAGATAATTTCAGGCTTGTAAGCCCACAGGAAATACTGAAAGGTCTTGGTCAACTCCAGGTTTATACATGGAATTATAAAACGCAGGACAGCCGCATCAGGCACATTGGTCCTACTGCACAGGATTTTTACGCTGCCTTTGGGTTTGGTGAAAACGATACCACGATATCTGCTGTTGACATTGACGGGGTGAACCTTACTGCCATACAGGCTCTTGAAATGCAAAGCCGGGAGCTTGTAAAAAAAACAGCGGAAATTGAAAAGATGAAAGCCGAACTTGATGCCTTAAAGCGCCAAAAAGAAGATTTGGAAAGGCGATTGATCAGGATGGAACAACTAATGGAATCAAAAGGAAATTAATCGAAAAAATAATTCTGTTATATTTGATGCAGGTAGCAGGCATAAGCTTGTGATTTGAATGTCTCAACCCCAAACGCATATTTTACTGGTCACGTACAGCTTTCCACCGAATGCCGATGTGGGCTCCAGGCGTTGGGCCAAGCTGGCCAAATACCTGGGTCGCAAAAAAATTATTGTTCACGTGCTTACTGTAGGGAAACAGCGGGTGGAAGGACCGGTAGTGCAGGATGGGAATCCAAACATTTGGCTCCATTATGTCAAAGAAAATTACCCTGTAGAGTTTTACAAACAACCCAAAAATATTGGTGATAAATTATGGCGCAAAATTGTGCTTTTCTTTCTGAAAATTGCAATTAAAGGAACACCATATGACCGCGGTGCGTTTATGGAAAAACAAATCATTGCAAAAAGCCGGGAATTAATAGAACGGTATGCCATAAAAAACGTTATTGCAACAGGAGCCCCTTTTAGTTTTTTAAGGTACGCGGTTAAATTAAAATCATTAAACAACGTAAATGTAATTTGCGACCTGCGTGATCCGTGGATGGATGGTGAAGTTTATGGTTATGGCGGTCTTTCCGCCAAAAGAAAACGGGTTGAATACGCTTATGAACGGGAAGTTATGTGTAATGCTGACTGGATTCTCACCCCGGCACAAAAAATGACCGATCGCCTGGTAAAAGTGTACGGGGCCCAAACCAACCCGAAAAAATTCCAGGTATTGCATCATGCTTTTGATCGCGATGAATTTGGGGAAACGGGATCGGTTGAACGATTGCCCGGGCGCGTTATGATTATAACAGGCGGTACCATTGACCTGCTCCACATCAGGGAAGTGGCCGAGCCGTTTTTTCAGGGCATACATCAGTTAAAGGAAACCGATCCGGAGTTGTATAAAAAAGTGCACGTGCATTTTTACGGGTCAAGCCTCAAACTTCAACCTGTTTTAAAAGAGCTTGATTTGCCTGGGGTGACATTTCTAAAAAAAACAACACCTCACGTGTTTTTTCAAAACCTGCGTTCTGCCGATTTTTTGCTTGTGCTTTTACCCGAATACGTCAAGGATTATTTTATTACTAAAATTGGTGAATACCTTGCATTGCATATTCCACTCATGCTGGTTTCCTATAAAGGCGTGGTCAGTGACTTTGTCAAAGCAAATGGCCTGGGTACTTTCCTGGATGTTGAAAGTGCCGGTATGCAAAAAGAGTTGCATAACGCGCTTAAGGCCGTTGTAAAGGGTCAATATACCTTTAACAGTGGGTTTGACGCCAATGTTTTTTCGGCCGAAAAAGCTGTTGAACAGCTTGAGTCATATTTTGTATAACTTTGTTTTGCATGAAGAAACTGAAATTACTGATCGTCATCGGCACACGTCCTAACTTTATAAAAGTAACGCAATTCAGGCGGCTTGTGGCTGATTTTCCTTCGGTAAGTATGACAATGGTCCATACTGGTCAGCATTTTGACGAAAAAATGGCCGATGTTTTCTTCCGGCAGTTTGGTATGCAACCCGACTTTTTCCTGAATATAGGTCCGGGATCCCCAACTTACCAGGTTGCGCAAATCATGCTAAAGCTGGAAATATTTCTTATCGAGCATAAACCTGACCTCGTCATGGTGGTAGGCGATGTAAATTCAACGCTGGCCGCAGCGCTTTGCGCAAATAAATGCGGTATTAAGATTGCCCACCTTGAAAGCGGCTTAAGAAGCGGTGATATGGAAATGCCCGAAGAAATCAACAGGATATTGACCGATAAAATCAGTTCCTTTTTTTTTGTTACCGAGCCTTCGGGAATCCATAACCTGAAACAGGAAGGTATTACAAATAATGTGTTTATGGTGGGAAATACGATGATTGACACCATGCTTGCTTTTGAAAAAGATATACAAGGAGTTGACCTGCAAAAGGCTGTTTCTCTTTCAGCAGCAAATAACATTGTGTTAATGACCATTCACCGTCCTTCAAACGTTGACAGTGAGAAAGGACTTAAAAAGCTGGTCGCACTCATTCAGGCCCTGGCAGCAAAATACCAGGTCGTTTTTCCTGTGCACCCGCGAACCAGGAAAAACATGGAAAGTTCAGGTTTACTAAACGGCCTGGAAAAAAACAGGAATCTTGTACTTTGTGAACCGCTGGACTATTTTACTTTTCAAAAACTGATAACCGTTGCTTCGTTTGTAATTACTGACAGTGGCGGCATTCAGGAAGAAACCACATTCAGAAAAGTACCGTGCATTACCCTGCGGAACAATACTGAAAGGCCTGTTACGGTTGAAATTGGCACTAACGTATTGGCACATTTTGACAACGAAGAAATTTTTCGCATTATTGCAGAAATAGAGTCAGGTGCATTTAAAAAAGGGAACGTGCCTGATCTGTGGGACGGAAAAGCCACAAACAGGATTTTAAAAATTTTGAGCGAACAATTTTGATCGTTTATTTAACATTCAATGACCATGCTTCGGGCGTGTTCGCCAGCCAGGTGACCGATGTAGTCCAGTTTTTGCGTAATAAAAATAAAAACATCAGGCTTGTAGCGTTCATTTCGCTTCGTAATTACGTTCGTGAGCGAAAAGCTATTCGAAAATTAAGCGCCAATGCAATTGTACTTCCCATGTTTCCCGGTGTGAAAAACTGGAAAATGAATACCATACTGCTTCGTTTGGTGTTCCTGTTCCTTCGCCCGCGCGTGCTCATGTGCCGCGGTATTTTTGCAGCGCATTTGGGACTTAAAACAAAATCGCCTGAAAGAAAAATAGTGTTTGACGCCCGCGGTGCTTATTATGCCGAATTCAGTGAATATAACCTGGTGAATGATGCGGTGTTTACCGAAACAATCAAAGCCCTGGAAAAAGAAGCAATTCTTAAATCGGATAAATGCCTGGTTGTTTCCAATGCTTTATTGAATTACTGGAAGGAGGTTTACCTGCTTGAGGTTTCTTCCAAATCAAAGGTTATTCCCTGTACGCTTTCAACCAAACATGTGTTAACTGGTCATAAAGTTTCAAAAGAAGAGCATAATTTTTCTTCAACCGATATTGTATTGGTGTATTCAGGTTCTGTTGCGGGATGGCAGTCCTTTTCATTTTTGTTCCGGTTTCTCTCCGGATTGTTGGCTTCCGATGAACGAATAAAGATATTATTTCTTGCCAAAAACATTTCTTTCCAGGGTACAGCGCTGGAACCGTTCAGCCATCGCATTGTTATAAAATGGTTGAACCCGCATGAAGTTAAGTCACACCTGGAAATGGCCGATTATGGTTTATTGATACGCGAAGATTCCGTTACAAATAAGGTTTCTTCGCCAACAAAATTTGCCGAATACCTTGCGGCTGGATGCAATGTGCTTATCAGTGATAATATAGGTGACTTTCCCGGTTTTGTTAGAAAATACGGTTGTGGTAAAGTCGTAAACGCGCCCCTTAAAGAATTAACACCAGTTGACCGTGAGCAACGTTTACGCAACAGGGAGTTGGCCCTGGAGCATTTCAGTAAGGAGGCCTATTTGGGGGCATATCAATATTTAGTAGATTAGCGCATGCAAAATAACAAAGCAAACCATGTTCCGGGCCAGGGTGTAAGGAAACTCACACTGAAGGATCAATTGCCACAATGCGAAATTTTCATCAATGCCACAATTTATGATCTCAAAGAGGTGTGTTGTAACCGTAATGTGGTGGATATTGGTTGCGGATACGGTGCCAACCGCAGCATTGTTGAGGCGGTAGGTGGCCGGTGGACGGGGGTTGAGCCGTTTGAAGGAGGCGCTCACACCGTAGTAGCCGATGCGGAAAATTTACCTTTTAACGATGCCAGTTTTGATGTGGTGATTATGGATGCGGTATTGGAGCATATTCCGAACGCCTCAGCGGCCTTCAGTGAAGTAGGAAGAATACTTAAAAAAGGTGGGATTTTTATCGGTTATGTGGCTTTTATGGAGTGTTTTCATGAAATTTCCTATTCGCATCTTTCATTTAAGGCCCTGGAACATTTTTCAGCCATCAATGGCATGAAGCTGGAAAAAATTTCGGGAGGACATCGTTTCGGTATTGATTATCATAAATCGGTATTGTATTATCCACTCAGCTTTAAATTCATGCGTGCATTCAGGGCATGGAAAATAAGGTCATGGATAAAACTTAAATCAAAGGTAGTGTATTGCTATTTGCGGTTCAAACGAAAAGAAAGCAGGGAAATGGCCGGTGAAAAATCAAGGAATTATTATAAGTTGGAATGCCTCAGGCAATCCAACGGGTTTAATTTCATTATCCGTAAACTGTAATCAGTTTTTAAATGTCTTCATCAGCCCTTCGCGTAAAGGCGTATGCGGTTTATATCCAATGGCATTATAAAGTTTACTGGAATTTCCGCACCTGCGTTCCATTTCGTAATCGTACCGTTTTTTTGGCGCTTCAATGTAATCTATCCGTGATTTCGACCCGGTAATGGAAATGATCTCGTTGGCCAGGTCAAAAATGGTCGTTTCGTTTTCATTGGCTATGTTGAATATTTCGCATCCCGTTATTTTTTCAGCCAATTCGGTGCATGAAAAAATGGTGTCGTCAATATAGGTAAAGTCCCTGGTTTGTTTTCCATTTCCAAAAACAGTAATGGCTTCATTATTGGTGGCTTGCTCATAAAACCGGGGAACCACCATGCGGTTGTCCTGGTGTTTGCCATACACGTTAAAGAAACGAAGTGCTATTGAATTTAACCCTTTTTCGGCATAATTTGAAGCCAGGTAAATTTCATTGTATCGTTTGGCCATCGCATAGCTGGTACGCGGATCAACCGTAATGGTTTCGGTAGCGCTTTTTTCAATGGCCGAGTGACCATATATACCGCTCGTTGATGCATAAATTACTTTTTCCACTCCATGCGTCAACGCTGCTTCAACCACATTTTGCATCCCTATCACCTCACAGTCCATGGTTTCAACAGGATTATCGGCAACAACATCAACTCCCAGAATAGCGGCAAAGTGATAAATTAAGCTACAGCCCTTGCTTAATTTGTGCATGGCATCAAGGTCTTTTACATCCGTTTTATGAAATTCAATATGGGGCAGAATTTCTTTCTCAATTTTATTTCCTCTTAAAAGAACATCGGCAACCACTACTTCATGCCCCTGTTCAACAAGTTTTTTCACAAGGTGGCTCCCTATAAAACCAGCACCACCGGTAACTAGAATTCTGCTCATCAAGGATTCTTTTTGACGAAGGTAATGAGAATTCCTTAAACTCCATTTCACGAAAAATGGGTCTCCGGGCCTTAACCTCATTAAAATTGCTATTTTTAGCATCACAGCACTGATCGTGAAAGGAACCAGACTACACATTGCCTTATTTTCAGATGGGATTTTTCCGTTTACCATGGGAGGCATGCAAAAGCATACCACGAACCTTGTTAAAAATCTGGCAAAAAACAATGTCAGGGTCAGTTTGTTTACATCGTTTCCCGGTGGCTTCAACCGGGAAAAACTTAAAGAGGTATTTACAACAGCTGAGCTTGAAAACATTGTTGTTTACAGCGTTCCTTTTCCAAAAGTACCATCATACCCCGGCCACTATATACGCCAGTCATACCTGCATTCAAAAGCCATTTATGAAGCAATGGTGAAGCAGGGTTTTGGGGACATTGATTTTATTTATGCCCAGGGTTTTGCCGGGTGGTATACGCTTGGCAGAAAAAGAAAGCAAAAAAACCTGCCACCCGTGGGGGTAAACTTTCATGGCCTTGAAATGTATCAACCTGCTTTCGGTCGCAAAAACAAACTAAGCCAACGCCTTTTTAGACCTTTTGTAAAAAAAAACATTGAAAATGCCGATGTGTATTTTAGCCTTGGCCATCGTTTAAGCGATATTGTAAAAAAAATTGTGCCCGGCAAAAAAATTGTGGAAATTCCCGTTGCTGTTGACAGGAATTGGGTTGATGAAAATCTGGAAAAACTTCCAGGGCCTGAAATTACGTTTGTTTTCATAGGAAGGTATGAACGCAGGAAAGGTGTTGAGGAATTAATGGCTGCGTTAAATGCGCTGGATCGTCCCTTGCCATTCCATTTTATTGGTGACCTTCCCGTTTCGGTAACCAGCCAATTGCACAACCGGTCAAAGGCCGTATTTCATGGCGTGATAACAAACGAAAAAAAAATCATGGATATTTTAAGGCAATGTGATGTATTGGTTTGCCCAAGCTATTCAGAGGGAATGCCAACAGTAATTCTTGAAGCCATGGCCCGTTCCCTGGCTGTACTGGCTACCGATGTAGGGGCCATAAATGAGCTGGTAGACCAGCGTAATGGATGGATTATCAGTCCCGGGAATATCCACGAATTAAGCCAGAGTCTTATGGAGGCCGCTGCAATTGGCCGAAGGGAGCTCAGCAGTAAGCAGGCTTTTTCGCACAAGAAACTTGCCCGGGGTTTTACCTGGGATGCTGTTATACAACGAACCATCACCGAAATAAAGCAACTCGTCAGTTGACCCATGTGGCTTTTGCTTTTTTACTATCTTTATCAATCAATTTTCTAGCATGAACTGGTTGGGTTTTTTGTATGCTGATCTTTCTACAGGTTTTACGTTATACGATGTACCGGTAATACTGGCGCAATGTTTTATTGCACTGGCGCTGGCGCTGGCATTTAAAAAAATTTATTTGCGCCAGGCGTCCGAAAACGCTTCTGCGCGCCTCTTTCTTCCAATAAGCATATTGGGCGTAATGGCTGGAATAGTTGCTAAAACAGGACTGCCGGGTTCCATCCTGGGACTTGGTTTGCTGTTAATGTGTGGAAACTTTTTCTCCAATGAATCGGCACTTACAAAAGTAGTTGCAGGATGTATTCTTGTTTGTTCTGTATTGTGCGGATTTTCACAGGTGCCGCTTGCGGTCATTGCATGTTTGTTACTGCTGGTCTTTCTTCTTCTTAAAGGAAACAAATGAAAATAGGGGCATTTGGTTACGAAACGGCTTTGGTGTGCTGCGGATTGGTGCTTAGTTGTGTTGCAGTTTGTTTACAACCGGTACCTTCCAAAAACGTGAAACCCGTATTTTCCAAAAACGATCAGGTAAATACCGATCTTCTCGAAAGCGGTAAATACAATTCAGCTCAAACCGTTTTCCTCACCGATAACAACAATTACCGGGTTGTTTCAAACCAGGACGCTCAAAAAAGTCCTATCTCACGTAAACAGAATCTTACCATCAGCGACCTTCGGGCCGGCTTAAGAAACAGGCTAATGTATATTTCAACTTCGCCCATTTGGAAATCACCAGCGGGCGATTTTCAAAAAGCGGTCACGGTTCGCATTGAAAAAAAGAAAAACCACGGTGCTTATTATCGCACCTATTTTAACAGCGAAATGGTTTTTCACTTACCGGTAGTTTCGCTTGTCGTTAATGAGGCCGATTTTTTTGACGAATCCTCAGGGATTAATGTGCAGGGGCTAAGGGCCGCCTACATGCCGTTACGTACGCGGTGGTGGGATCAGCACGGCAATTACCAGAACAAAGGAAAGAATTTCGCGGTCAATTGTTTTTTCGAATATTTCAGCCAAAAAGGAAATCTCCTGTATTCTTCATTCGCTGATATCCGCATCCACGGTAATGCTACGCGCGCTTTTCCCCAAAAGTCTTACCGGTTGGAGGCTAAGGGAAAAAAAAATAAAAAATTCTTTCAATACGATTTTTTCTCTTCACATGTTCCCAATAAAAACCTCGTTCTTCGCCAGGGTGGAAATGACTGGGGCCGCACCTTATTTGCCGATGCTGTTATGCAGGAGCTGGTATCGGCACTTGACGTGGAGGCCCAGGCTTATGCACCGGTGGTACTTTATCTCAATGGCGAATACTGGGGCATTTACTCACTCAGGCAAAAGTTTGACGAAGACTTTGTAGCGGGAAAATACAAGTGCAAAAAAAAGAATATAACCTTTATTGAAAATGATGAGTTGAAAAACGGAAGCATGGATGAATTTGCTGCTTTTAAGGCACTGGTTGATGGAACGCTTTACGAAACCAATTACAAAAACATTTCTGAAAAAATAGACCTTTTGAATTTTATGCATTATATTTTTTCCGAAGTGTATTTTGCCAATACCGACTGGCCCCATAACAATTGCAAATATTATAAATGTGAAAATGGTAAATGGCGGTGGGGCGTTTATGATCTTGATTATGGGTACGGGTATACGGGAAATCCCCAGGCGTATGAAACCGATCTTTTTGCTACGCTATACAAAAGCCCGGTATATACAGCTAAATTATTTCGTTTGCTCATGACCTTTCCCGAATTCAGGAAGGCCTTTAAACTCGAAAGCGAAAGAATTATTCAACACGAGTTGAACGAAGCCGGGCAATTTCAGCGTATTAATGCTTTTGCCAGACGCATTGAACCTGAAATCAACAATCACATCAGGCGCTGGCGAAAACCAAGGAGCCTGGAGCAATGGAGGAATTACGTGCAGGAAATGAAAATATTTGTTACCAATCGGGAGGCCGTGTTCATGAGCCAGCTTAAAAAGTATTGCAAATGATGGCGTATTACAAATACAATGCT
>DASPJQ010000874.1:0-1977 GCA_035628535.1 Flavobacteriales bacterium
AACCAGGATTTGCATGCATTGCCCGAAGTACCTTATCTTATTGTAACACATCCTGATTTTTATGCGCAAGCCGTTGAACTGGGAACCTTGCATGCCGGGCGCGGTATTGCAAATCACGTTGTAACCACCGAACAAATATACAATGAGTTTTCATCGGGCATGCGCGATGCTGCAGCCATCCGCAATTTCGCACGCATGTTTTATGAACGCGCTGCAGGCGATACTGCTTTACTTCCTAAATATTTATTGTTGCTTGGCGATGGTTCTTACGATAACAAATCAATTTTAGGGGCAGGACAAAATTTTATTCCAACCCATCAATCAACCAACAGTGTTTCCATTATTGGTTCATATACATCGGATGATTATTATGGATTGCTTGATGATTATGAATTGGTCGCATCTTCCAGTTCGCTTCTTGACCTGGGCGTGGGTCGCCTGGTTGCTAAAACCACTACCGAAGCACAGGACATGGTGAATAAAATAAAGGGATATGTGGAAAACACCCCTTCAACCGAAAGCGTCAATTGCTGTAGCAACAGCGCTGACGGAAACATGGGTAGCTGGCGGAATAAAGTTATATTGATTGCCGATGACCAGGACGGAGGCGCCTACGTATATGATTGTGAAATTTTCGCCAATAGCATTGATGGAACTGCGCCTGAACTGGAAGTCCAAAAAATATATCTTGACGCTACAACGCAAACAACAACACCGGGCGGTCAACGGTATTATGAGTCTGAGACTTTGGTAAAAAACAGTGTTCAGAATGGTGCCCTTATTGTAAACTATGTAGGCCATGGTGGTGAAGTTGGATGGAGTCATGAACGTTTGCTGGATGTTTCAACCATTAACAGTTGGGCCAACAGTCCCAAATTACCCGTGTTTGTAACGGCAACATGCGAGTTCAGCCGTTTTGACGACCCGTTCAGGACCAGTGCCGGTGAATTTGTTTTGCTCAATGCAAACGGTGGCGCTGTTTCAATGCTAACCACAACCCGTCTTGTTTTTTCAGGTGACAATTTCTTACTGAACAACGCTTTTTATAACAACGTTTTTGATTTGGTAAACCAGGAGCCAAAACATTTGGGAGAAGTAATTATGCTTACAAAAAATGCTGTAACCACGCCCAATACGCGCAATTTTTGCCTCCTGGGCGATCCGGCCATACAATTAAAGTTGCCGTTTCATAAAGTTATTCTCGATAGCATTAACGGTATTAGCATAAGCGCCTATAATGATACCATAAAAGCTTTATCGGTAGTTACCATGAAAGGTCATGTTGAAGACCAGTCAGGAACATTGCTGTCAGGTTTCAACGGTGTGGTTAACCCGCATGTGTATGACAAAGTAAAAACCCTGCAAACACTTGGCCAGGACACTGACAGTCCAAACATCAATTTCAGCGAGTGGAAAAACATGATTTTTAAAGGACGATCAACCGTTACCAACGGTTGTTTTACCACAAGTTTTGTTGTGCCCAAAGACCTGAATTTAACGGTTGGAAACGGCAGGTTTGTGGGTTATGCCAATGATGCCAATGAAGATGGTCATGGCAATGACCGCAGTTTCCTCATTGGCGGAATAAATACCTCGGCACCAGCTGACAATATTGGGCCTGAAGTTACGGTTTACCTGAACGATGAAAAATTTGTTGACGGTGGCACCACCAATGCTGAGCCATGGCTGGTGATTAAACTTGAAGACGCGAACGGCATCAATACAGTTGGAACGGGAATTGGTCATGACATTACAGCCGTGCTTGATAACCAAACGTCAAAAACCCTTATCCTGAATGACAAATACGAAGCCGATAAGGATTCATACCAGTCAGGAAGCGTAAAATACCAATTGGAAGAACTAACGCCTGGCGAACATACGCTAAAGGTAAAGGCCTTTGATGTATACAACAATTCGGGTGAAAAAGAAATCAAATTTACCGTGTCTGAGCAAACTGAAATGGTATTGAGCCATGTA
>DASPJQ010000875.1:0-14024 GCA_035628535.1 Flavobacteriales bacterium
ATGGGTACAGCCTTTTATGAAAAAGTCACTTTTAATCCTCCTGTTCCTTTTATCCCCCTTCTGCATGTTTCCCTGCGGTTGGGACTGGGACACAGTTCAAATGGAAAAACAACAGTTCCCGCAAATTCATGAATTAATTACGGGTAAATTTTACCGCCACTCGCAGGAGTTGTATTACTGGCGCGTAAAAAACCGTACAGAATTGCTGAAAAAGTATCCTGACAGCCTGCATTATTACGATGATTTGGCCATGGCGTATGACAAGATTGGGAAACCGGGCAAGGCCATTGAAATTATGCTGCAGAAGGAAAAAAAGAAACCGGGCCTGTATGAAACATACGCTAACCTGGGTTTGTTTTACATGCATAACAAGGAAATGAAAAACGGGGTACAGTATGTTGAAAAGGCATTGAAGGTAAACCCCGATGCGCATTTCGGCCGCGAGAAATACCAACTGCACCTGGGTAATTATATATTGCAGCAAATGGAAGACGGGAAACCGCAATTGCCATTGGCAAAAGGATATAAAACCGGTTTTTATGAATACCTGGCCAAACACGAATTCAAAAGCAAAAATTATACATCAGACGCGCATTTTAAAGAGCTTTCAGATGCCATAAAAGGTGTGGCGGGTATGATGACGTTTGCAAATTACCGTTCTCCGGTTTTGCTGGAAGCATTGGCCGATTTATTATTGCATACCAACTCACACCGGGGAGCGGGGCATTTGGCGTCACGTGCATATTTGAAAGCTTCATGGGAAACAACGGGTGAAACGGCTAAATTGTATATGGAAAAAGCCAAATGGGCGCGTGAACACAATTATGCAGGATTTCCCGAAGCGGTTTCAAACATTGAAGCTGAAAAGCGCGACCCAAAAGGGCAACCGGTGCAGGATTCAATCACAGGAGATGTGCCGGCATACCCGCTGTTCAGGATGGACCAATTGGAAACAGCATTAAAATACGAAGTTCAATTAGCCGAAATTTGGTTTGATTCCATTCGGAAAAACGAAATAAAATGGATTAAGCAGGGATTAAACCCCGACTCGGCCTTTGCCAAACAATACTATGAAAACAGAGAACTGAAGAATAAAATGGTTGAAGTGTATGGTACCCCGGCCGTGGCCGGAAAGGTGCGCAACGATGTGTGGTTAAAGCAACAACTATCAAAACCAGTTGACATTAACAGTATACATGGTCACAATGCGTTAAATGATTCGGTTGCAAAAATGCTGGACGAAATTTATGAAAAGGAATTTGCGGTGAAAGAAATGCCCGAAAATATTCCTGAACAGAAGAATGAAGGGCCGCAGCCAAAGCCGGGGAATGCATCCTATGTTACAAGATCTTTGACAGTGTTTGTTGTGCTCATGTGCCTGCTGGTGGGCTGGAGAATTTACAAGGCGAACCGTAAATGAGCTGATGAAGCCAATAAACGGACTACTTAGTTCGGAGGAATTCGAAATTAAGCTTCCGGTGCCAACTCAACCCTCAATCCGTTCAGTTCATTTTTCAAATGTATTTGACAACCCAAACGTGAGTTTGATCTGACATGAAAAGCCTGGTCAAGCATGGCCATTTCATCATTTGATTGTTCAGGTAAATTGTGCGCGCTTAAAACGTATACCTGACATGAAGCGCACATGGCCATACCGCCACACGTGCCTTCAACCGGTAACTCAGCCGATTTGCAAAGTTCCATGAGGTTCATGCCCATGTCGGTTGGAGCATCCAGTACATGTTCATTTCCTTTGCGGTCAACAACAGTAATTTTGATGGTGTTTTCCATTGAATGGGGACAAAGATAAAGATTATTTCATGTTGCTGCACAAGAAAATACAATCTTCGAATGACACGAATAAAATGCGGGCCAACCAAGGGTGTCTGCCACAAACGAACACTAATAATTATCGGAGTTAATTCCTGAAATAAACAGCAAAGGAGTCAAAGGAACAGCATCAACATTCGGACATTGGTGAATTCGTGTCGTGGCTAAAAAAACTAGAATCCCTGCACGCCATTCACAGTGGTATACTTAAGCACAAGATTTTTGTTCGGGTAAATACGCTTGAAAGCACTCTGCACCATTAAGGTTGCTTCATGAAAACCGCACAAAATCAACTTGAGCTTGCCCGGGTATGTGTTTACGTCACCAATGGCGTATATGCCGGGTATGTTAGTCGAGTAATCAAACGTATTTACTTTGATGGCATTTTTTTCAATTTCCAGTCCCCAGTTGGCAATGGGTCCCAGTTTGGGTGTTAAACCAAACAATGGAATAAAATGGTCGGTTTCCTGCGTGATATCACCTTTGTCTTTTTGGTTGATGCTTACCTTATGCAATACGCCATTACCGCTTAAGCCGTTTACCTCGGCATCCAACACCAGGTTAATTGTTCCGTTGGAACCCATGTCCATTACTTTTTGTACACTGTCAAGGTGACCGCGAAATGTTTGCGAACGATGTACCAGTGTAACTTTTTTAGCAATGCGTTTTTCCACTAAATAAATTGTCCAGTCCAATGCGCTGTCACCACCACCCGAAATGACTACGTTTTTGCCGCGGTATAATTCAGGGTCTTTGATGATGTATTCAACGCCTTTGTCCTCAAAATCGGCAATGTTGGCAATAGGCGGTTTGCGTGGTTCAAATACGCCCAGGCCACCGGCAATGGCCACGTTTTTTGCTTTGTGTTTGGTTCCTTTATTGGTAGTTACAATAAAAAAATCATCTTCAATTTTCTCAATTGTTTCGGCTGTTTCACCAAGCGTAAATCCGGGTTTAAACGGTTTTGCCTGCTCTATTAAATTATCAACCAGTTCACCGGCAAGTATGCTTGGAAAACCAGGAATATCATAAATGGGTTTTTTGGGATATATTTCAGAACATTGTCCGCCTGGTTGCGCAAGCGAATCAATCAAATGGCAATGCAATTTTAACAGTCCGGCTTCAAATACCGTAAAAAGGCCGCAGGGACCGGCCCCAATAATAATAATATCTGTTTCTATCATAGCGCTCATGGTGTAAAAATACGTGAATTTCGGGTGGTAACAATAAGTTTAAAACAAGGCGAGTAAAATAATGCGTAAACTAATGAAAATTACAAGGGTTCCAACCAGTATCATCAGGCTTTTTGTACTGATTTTACCTGCAAAGCGGGCCGCTATTGGCGCTGTGATGCAACCGCCTATAACCAGGCCCAGAATTATTTGCCAGTAGCCACCGCCAATCACTGTAAAAAATGCGACCGAACTGCTCAATGCAACAAAAAATTCGGTGAGGTTAACCGTACCAATGGTGTAACGCGGATTCCTGCCATCTGCAATAAGGGTTGACGATACAATGGGGCCCCAACCGCCACCGCCAATGGAATCCAAAAATCCGCCTGTCAAGGCAAGCGGTCCCAGTTTCCGGTTTTTCTTTTTGCGGTGTAATTTTCCAAACGCTTTAGAAAGAATAATGATACCGAGTAAAAGTGTGTACAAACCTACTACCGGTTTAATGTAATGGCTGTAGTTTTCAAAATACGATAAAGCAAAGGCACCGATAATTGCACCTGCTACACCGGGCAGAACAATGGCTTTGAAAAGGCGGATATTTACATTGCCGAATTTCAAATGCATGAGTCCGCTTACACCGCTGGTAAAAATCTCGGAAGCGTGAACGCTCATGCTGGCTGCGGCCGGTGTAATACCCAACGAGAGCAGGGCAGTGGTTGCGCTCACGCCATAGGCCATGCCTAAGACACCGTCAACCAATGCCGCAATTCCTCCCGCCAAAACAAACCAAAGAAACAAACTGTCAAGGCTGCTCACAAATGAACCAACCCCGTTATAAAATGTTTTAATGCCAATGCTTTCGAGTATAAGATGACCTACAAACATTAACGAAACGGCAAACAAAGCGTATACGATCCAGGTTTTAATTTTATCCCATGCGCTTTTGGATTTTTCCTTTACCAGTATTGCGGTATGCTTATTAAGTTGTTCAACCTTGCTTTTAAAATCACCTTTTAAAAAGGTGCGCAACCGGTTCAGGTTATCAATGCTGGTTCCTATTTCGTTGGGAATTTCCCTGTCAAATACTTCTTTTAACCGTTTGGCCATGGTTGGCGATTTTCCATTGGTTGAAATGGCTATTTTCAAATCGTCTTTTTTAACGATGGATGACAGGTAAAAATCACATTGGTTGGGTTTGTCGGCCACGTTGACCAAAATTTTTCTTGTATTGGCCTCTTCCTGGATAAATGTTGAAACGTTTTTGTTATCAACGGCAACAATCACCAGGTTTTTATCATCCAGGTCTGAGGGACGAAATTTCCTGCGCAGTAAACGCACATCATGAAAAGCAGCCAGTTTTTCAATTTCAGGGCTTATTTCAGGTGCAACCAGGCTTATTTTTGCATCAGGGTCGTTTTCAAGAATAGCATTAAGTTTTTCAAACCCGATTTTTCCTCCTCCTGCAATCAACAAATTGATTTTATCAAATTTCAGGAAAACAGGAAAAAGTTTATTTCCGGCCTGCGCATGCCTAACCTTTGGTAGTGGGGTTACAGGTTTTAATGTGGCTTCCATGTCAATTTGATGCAACAATGCCGTTGTTAAGAATGCGCGACAGCGCAAGTTGTCCGAAATAGTCGTTTTGTTCCTTTACAACTTTACCGCTGATGATAATTGCAGGTGGCTTTATATTGTGCCTGGCAACTTCTTTTCCAATGTTTTTGTATGTTGAAACCACAATGCGTTCATCAGGCAAAGTCCCGTTTTGGATCACAGCCACCGCTTCATCTTCTTTTCCGTATCGCGCAAATACATCGGCAATCTGGTAGATTTTTGAAAGTCCCATTAAAATGACCACGGTTGAATTGCTTTGTGCGGCAAGTTTTATTTCGGGCGATAGTTCCCCGTTTTTATTGGTGGCTGTTAGTACCCAAAAACTGTTTGCGGCACCACGGTGCGTAACGGGTATACCGCTCATGCCAGCCACAGCAATTGAGCTTGAAATGCCGGGAACGTAAGTTGTTTCGATTCCAAACGCTTCGGCAAACTGTATTTCTTCAAAACCGCGGCCGAATACAAAAGGATCACCACCCTTAAGGCGTACAACATGGCCATATGTAAAAGCATAGCTAACGATGAGTTGATTGATGTCCTCCTGTTTGTACGAATGGCTGCCTTTTCGTTTTCCAACGCTTATTTTAACGGCATTGCGTTTTGCCAGTAGCAGCAATTCTTCACTGGCAAGGGCATCGTATAAAATTACATCGGCATCCTGTATGGCTTTTATACCTTTTACCGTAATCAATTCGGGGTCACCGGGGCCGGCACCCACTAAGGTTAATTTAGGTTGTTTATTGGTTTTTACAATAGTGCTCATAAATCAAATTTTATGGTTTCTTCTTTTACTGATTTTTCTTTTTCTTTTTGTCTGGCGGCAAAGTCGGTTATTGCTTCCAGCCATACACCCGCGTTTTGGTAATAATTGGCTACAAATTTCCGGCTGGCGTCCTGTTTGTTTATTTCAAGGATGAAATCGCTGAATTTACCCCAGCCCTTGAACGGTAATTCTTCGCTGTAATGTTTTTCAAAATCGTTGATCAATCCTATTTGGGTATTGCATTCGATGCCGTTTGAAATCAGCAAGGCTTTTACGCCATTGATCAATGCCGCGTAAACCTGGTAGGCCGCATCGGCAAACAAGTTGTTGTCAAGCGATGTTTTGGCCAGTTCATATTTTTCCTGCGCTTCATAAAACAAGGTTTGCACAAGATCAATGGTAACACCGGCACATTCACCAATACCGATTGCGGTTTCAAACTTAACTTCATTGCCCCAGTCAATCAATTCATGCGGAACGAGCGTGGTCAAATCGGCATGACCTTTTAGCAGTTGATAAAAATACATTTTGCCGGTGCGGTCATAATAACTGTGAAATGATTCGTTTTCGCCTGCATGGTTGATGTAATCGTTCAAAACATCGCGCAAAACCTGTGGCGCACGTTTTGAGGGGACTTTAATTATTTTTTCTGAGGCCCTTCCGTTTCCACTGCCTGTTGAACCGCCACCCAAAACCAATTGCAGTGCCGGAACAACATTTTGGCCCGCTTTGATTGAACTGCCATGGAAGCCAATGTGTGCCAATCCGTGTTGTCCGCATGAATTCATGCAACCGCTTAATTTTATTTTAATGTCTTTATTTTCTAAAAACTGCGGAAATTCGGTTTGAATCAAGCGTTCGAGTTCAACCGAAACGGCCGTGCTTCCGGCAATGGCAAGATTACATGTATCGGTTCCCGGGCAAGCGGTAATATCACCCGTGCTTTGCGCTCCCGGTGAAGCCAGTCCTATTGAATACAATTCGAGGAAAAGCGCTGTCAGGTTTGGTGGCGAAACATACTTGAACAACAAGCTTTGTGTATTGGTTATGCGTATATCATCAGAAGCGTAAAGGGATGCTATACTGGCTAGTTTACGCGCTGTATCAGAAGAAATATTGCCTAACTGGATTTTAATGTAAACACCAGCATATCCTTTTTGTTTTTGTGTAAATACATTGGCAGAGATCCATTTTAGGTATTGTTCGTTTAATTCCAATGGTATGGTTGCTTCAAAATTGGTGTCGTGAATAACCGGGTGGTCGTAATTGTGCAGCGCAGCATCTTCTTTTTTATAAGCAACCGCTTGTTTTTCGTCTATTACCAGGCGTAAAAATTCCTGCAGACCCAATTTGGCAACAAGGTATTTGAGGCGTGCTTTGTTGCGGTTTTTGCGTTCGCCATACCGGTCAAATACGCGCAATACGGCCTCGGTAAATGGAATCACTTCATCGGCCTCCAAAAATTCTGAAAACGTTTGCGCTAATACAGGCTGTGCGCCCAACCCCCCCGCAATAACAACTTTAAACCCTTTTACATAAGCTCCGTCTTTCACAATAACACGTGGAATAAATCCGAGGTCGTGGATAAATGTGTAAGCCGTGTCTTTTTCGCCTGAAGAAAATGCAATTTTTATTTTGCGTCCCAATTCCTGGCAAAACGGTTTGCGTAAAAAGTACGCAAACATGGCCTGAGCGTAGGGCGAAACATCAAACGGTTCATGAGGATCAATGCCTGCTTCGGCCGAGGCGGTTATATTTCTTACGGTATTGCCGCATGCCTCACGCAAGGTTATATCATCCTCTTCCAGTTTGGCCCATAATTCGGGCGTACGGTCAAGGCTTACAAAATGGATTTGCACATCCTGGCGGGTTGTAAAATGCAGGTGACCGTTTGAATATTCATCTGAAACATCGGCAATGCGCACCAATTGCTTCGGACTTATTTTACCAAAAGGGATTTTAATGCGTATCATTTGTACGCCCTGCTGGCGCTGGCCATACACACCGCGTGCCAGGCGCAGCGTACGGAATTTTTCAGGATCAATTTTTCCTTCACGGAATAAACGGATTTTTTTTTCAAGGTCCAGGATGTCCTGCTGAACAACCGGGTTTTCAATTTCTGATCGGAAGCTTTGCATACAGTTACCAGTTAATCGTTAATAGTTACTCGGGTGTGTGTATAGTGTGGGTGTGATTTGAGGTTCCTGGCAGATTCGAACTGCCGATACGGGTTTTGCAGACCCGGGCCTTACCGCTTGGCGAAGGAACCTTATGTCAATTGCAATTATCAATGTTCAATTGACAATTACCAATTGGGTCGAAATAAAAAAGCCCTCCTGTGTCAACAAAAGGGCTTCTTCAATTAGTTTATACAATAGTATTCTAATCATAACCCTTTCGTGAGTTCATGCACATCATACAACAAGCCATTTTAGTTTTCATTTAATCTTACTTCAAAAATTGTAAATAAAAAAAGGCTTCCCGTTTTGGAAAGCCTTTTTACAATAGTATATAATACAACTTTCCCTCTTAGGCCACAGGCATACAGCAGCACATCATGGCTGGTACATTGGCAGTATGGAAAGCAGTTGTTTTCATTTGTCTGCTACAAAAGTAAAAACTTTTTTAATGCGCCAGCTACTTTGGCCATAAAAAAAAAGGAAAAAAGTAAAAACATAACATTATCAGGGTTTTTGAAGTTAGTTTTTATTTGACTACAATAATTTTTTTATCAATTTTTTGCCCGTTTACATCCAGGCTTAATAAATAGTATCCACTAACAATAGTGGTAAGCTCAATGTTATAATTATGTTTATCCATTAAACCTGTTGAAACAACCAAGCCAATGGAATTGTACAAGGTGTAGTTGACAGGTGTGGCTATTGTATTGAGATTGATGCGCACAAATTCCGAAGCCGGATTTGGAAAAATAGTCACATCACTGTTTTTTAAAGGTTCATTTGTTCCCGATCCTGTATTTTCAACACAGCGGCATGAAAATCCTGTTGTAACCAGGCCTAATTGTAATCGCTCAATGGTATCGTTTTCGGCCCAAAGTGTATAATGATAGGCTTTATTAACAGGGACTATTGTTGAAGTCCAAAAAATTGCACGCAAGGTTTTTCCGTAAAAAATCCCATATCCGTCCCTGTCGCCACCATGCAGCGCAGCAAACCCAACATTATCAGTACCCGCACCTGTACCAATTCCTTCACCAACTTTTTTTAGTTTATTGCCCCCGTTTCCGCCACTTGATGTGGTCATGAATGCACCTGCAGTTGCAATCAGGTTTTGCCAATCTTCATCGGTTGACACATGCCAACCTGGCGGACAAAGTCCCTGGCCACCGCTCACGGCTATATAATCCATTAACTCGGCCCCTTCATACAAACCACCATAAATTGAAAGGTTGGCAGCATTGTTTTCCTGGGCGTATTTTTCCGGAATCCCATTATTGGCCATATCAGAGTGAATTGTACCTGAAGAATCGCTGATTACCATTGTTCCATAGTTCAAATTCTGTTTAAACCAACAGTCGCTACCAATAAGGACCGTGGCATATCTTTGACCGTCACGCGTATCAAGGAGCGAATCACCGCACGTGAACTGCGCTTGTACATCCAGCGCAAGCAAAATGGCTAAATGCAGGATTGTAAGCTGAATTGAATTCTTACAAAATATTTTTGCGGTTGCTTCCATATTGATTTTGGTCTATTGTCGTATAATTATTTTTTCGGTATGTATTGCACTGCCAGCATAAATAACCATAAAAACAATACCGTCTTGGAAACCGCTTACATCAAGGGTTTCGTTGGTTTGGGCATGGGCATTTACCGATCGGGAAAGCAGTTTTTCACCAAGGGCGTTATACAGTTCTAATTTGGCGGGCAGGGTATTTTTAAATGCAATGGTTAAGTTTGTTGTGGCGGGATTGGGAAAAACCCTGACAGCTGACAGGGGTTCTTTTGCATCATTTGCCGATGTTATGGTTTGGTATTTATGAAGCCAAATAGGTTGTGGCGGAAAATAGGTGCTGCAGTTGCTCCAGTATATTACCCTGTCAGGCGTGGTAACGCCACTAACGGTTGAGTCACTAACGTTGCTGAAAATTTTTATCGATTCGGGAGGGCAGGTTGTTGTCGGTCCTCCTCCGGGATTATCTACCCCAACCGAGCAAAACATCCTGTCAGTTGCAAGGTCCCAGTAAAAACCGTATAAATTGACATCAACCGAGTCATATCCCAAAGAAGGATCGTCCACGCGGATTATTCTGGGAATTAAATCGTATTTAAGGGGTGATACGGTTGACCAGCTTACCGAAGTCAGGTCAAACATGAGCAATTCGTTTGTATGGTGTCCTACAGCCAGCAATTGTTTGGTTGGGTTGAACCATGCATTGTGTACGGTTTGGTTAATCAGCATTAACCGTGTATTGTCACCGGTTATCCTTATCAGCGGTTCAACCGAACCGGTTTGCGTTGAAGCGTTGTTGTAAATAGCCACCTGTGATTCCAGGCTGGTTGGCGGGCCTCCCATAGCGGGCATTGCGCAAACAAACATGCGGTCAACAAGGGAATCAATAAAAATATAAACGGGGCACCCAAGGCTGTCATGCGCAATCACCCTGTCGGGAGCCACATCACCGCTTATGGTTGAAGCGTTATTGAAAACAAGAATATTTTCACCAAATGTATTGGATACATACAGCATATCACGGCTTTCGTCCAGCCAGCACCCGTGCGGTTGTTTTAATTGCGTACTTGGCCCAAAAATATAGCGGGTTGGAGTGGTGCCGCCATCGAGCGTACTCATGTTGTCAAATATAGCAATGGCGCCTACGGCTGTATCTGAATTTTCGGTAATGTAATTGTTTAAATTGGTAAAAATCGTAGCTACAAACATCCGGTCATTTGATTCATCATAATATAAGCCGTGTCCGAAATTTAAGAAAGTAGTTCCGCCAATATAAGAACTTTTTAAAGGGACGGTTCCTTCAGGCGAATATTGTATGGCGCCCGGTTCGCTGTCAAAATTCTCTGTCGTATCAAGCCTTATAATGGCGTCCCATGTACTGCCTGGTGAATATTCTCCGGTTCCAAGGTAAATCCTTTCCCTGTTGGTTGTGTCCTGGGCTAAGATCAGATTGCAAAACAATGTTGCTGCAATAAAGCTGAGCGTAAAACGTTTTTTCATAGTATGGAATTTTTGGTTTTAAGGTTTTCGTTCAGGAAAAATAGGAAAGAAAAACCTTAGCGGGATGCATAAATATAGAAACCCCGGTATATTGTATACGAACAGGGTAATATGGCCGTACTGGTGCTTAAGAAAAACTTAATACAAAAGGGGACAAGGGCTTGAATTCGGCTTTACCACTTACAGGGATGCCGTTTAATAGTAAAGGGTCATCAGGTTTTTCCGTAGGATTAGGGTACAGGTTTTTACCAAGAATTTTGATTTTACCTTGCGCGAATGTTTCGCGAATTTGTTTTGAAGCGACTTCAATTTCGGTCTGTATTGTTCCTTTTTCAATAAGGTGGACCAGTCCCCCATTTTGCTCAATATGCTTTAATTTTTCAACCGCATTTTCAGCCAGGTGGTTGGTCAAATTTTCAACCAGGTAACTTCCCCCGGCCGGATCAATGACTTTGTCCATAAACGATTCTTCGCGCAGCAATAATTGCACGTTAGTGGCCAACCGTTCGGCTGATGCATCAGCGTGTACGCTTAATACGTTATACGGGGGCACCATAACACTGGCCGATCCGCCTGCAACAGCCGCCATGGCCTGGGTGGTTGAACGCAGCAAATTATTATGCTTATCGGCAACCGACCACCAAAAAGTTGAAGCCTCAGCGTACACATGGGCCGCGTACAATCCGGCAGAACCTGTTAAATGCCGGCATAAATTATTCCACATATAATGCAAAGCGCGTAAGGTTGCAATTTCCCCAAAAAAATGGATCCCAACCGGCCAGTAAAAAGTCAGGCGCGGAATCACCTTGTTTACATCAATGTTTTTTGATTTAAAATAATTTAAACACTCAACTGCATGTGCAAGGGTAAATGAAACGGTTTGTAAAAGATTGGCGCCCGCGTAATGATAGCTGCCTGCATTTACAGTAAAGCAATGAAGTTTCTTAAAATGTGTTGAAACAAATTCAAAGGTCTCAACCATTGAGTTCAGGTCTTTTTCCCTTGAGGCTGACCAGCAGCCATGCGCAAGTGCAGTTGATATAGAATCGCAATGTATGGTGCCAAAAACCTGGCTGGCATCGTTACCGGTTTTTTTTATCCATTCATAATAATATTTCGCAACATTAACCGAATCGTAATGGTTGCGAAAATTTATTTCAATGTAGTTGGCCATAACCCCTTGCAACAACTGGTCAAGGTGTTCAACCGAATTGATTTTTCCAACCAGGGTAATGGATGAAACGCCTTTTTCAAGGCTTTGTAAAATGTATTTGTTTTGTTCAACAGCATTTTCAGTTGAAAATTCACGCGCAATGTTCCATCCGGGACCTTTTTGTGCAAGAATGGCGGTTATGTGTGAAGCCTGTTCGTTCAATTCCTCTCCTGAACTGTAAAACGGTTTATACTCGAACCCCAAAACCGAAGGAATGGATTGAAAAGTTGACTGTTTGGTTTCTTTTAAAAACGCAGTGGTCCATTGTTTGGCATCAACAGCCGGAAATTCCTTTAGAATGGTATCAAGTACGGACATTGAAAATGTTTAAACGAAGATAGGTAAAAAGCCTGAAAGCTTAATCATTCATTTTTAGCCTTATCCGACACAATCACAAAAACTTCCTCGCCTGGTTTTTTAAAAAGATATTCTTCGCGGGCAAATTTTTCGAGCGTTTTTTTGTTCTGCAATTCTTTCAGTTGCCTTTTGGTTTCGGCAATCTGGTCCTGTTTCACTTTCATTTCACGTTTTACTTCATTCAGGCGCCTTATCAACC
The DNA here is from genome assembly GCA_035628535.1 of Flavobacteriales bacterium. GTDB lineage: Bacteria > Bacteroidota > Bacteroidia > Flavobacteriales_D > UBA2798 > DASPJQ01. Next base: position 12,342 of record DASPJQ010000875.1, read on the forward strand.
TGAAATGTTTAAAAAAATCATTGTTGTCCAAAAAGGTCATCCAAAGCACAAACAGTGCAAGTGTAAGCATAAATTTGTTCCTGAGCCAACTCCATTTGGGTAGAAAGCGTTTCATAAACGTAAAAATAGGGGAGGGAATTATAAAATGGGAAAAAGGAAACGTTAGTTGTTAATAGGTAATGGTTAATAGGCAGGTGTATAAGAACGCTGCCAGGCGTTAATCGCGTCAGCATGTGATTTTCAGGCGTGTGATTGGGCTGCCTGCCACTGTAAACAAATTGCGCACGTTTAATTTCCTGCCCCAATTTAACTGTGAAGCAATCTGCCAGGCCCCGGTGTAGTTTTTTCAGCGGCACCGCGCTATCGCCCATAGTCCTCGCATTAAGTTTCGTTTTGCAAAGGTTTTCGGTAGCTGCGGGCTATCTGGCTCTATCGCTGGCAGCGTTTGCTGCAAGAATTAAAGGTTTACGTTGTGTACGACCCACCCCCTGGGCCGGTGGAGTCAGGTTGGACCCTGTGTTATAGCGTATGAACCCTCCTGGCCAAAAAAGTTTTATGCATTCCAAACAAAAATTAAATGTCCTATTCCAATTCCATTTTAAAAGAAATACATATATCATTTCTGTTTTCTGTTAATCAAGGGTAAGGTCAGGCGTACTTAGGAAACCCTGGGCCGCTTTATATTCAATAAGAACGTCATTGCCATTATTGGCTTTCTTTTTTGGGCATTCAAACCCGTCTGCCCGTATCGTCTCCTAATTTAACTCCGTAATAATTTTCTTTGAGGACCCCGTTGAATGTTCGTTCCTCGCATTTGCTATTCGCTAATTCCCGAATTCGCTCCTTATTTTCTTTCCTTCACATATTTCATCAACCACGTATCCATTTCCCACAACATATGAAAAATATTTTCCCTGGCAGCGTAACTATGGCTCTCAAACGGCAATAAAACCAACCGGGTGGTGCCGCCCAGCCCTTTTACTGCCTGGAACAGGCGTTCGCTTTGCAATGTAAAGGTGCCTGGGTTATTGTCCGCATCGCCATGAATCAATAAAAGCGGTTCATTTATTTTGTGGGCATAATTGAAAGGTGCCATTTTGTTGTACACATCGGTGGCTTGCCAGTACGTACGCTCCTCGCTCTGAAAGCCAAATGGCGTCAATGTGCGGTTGTACGCACCGCTACGGGCAATGCCGGCCGCAAAAAGGTTGCTGTGTGCCAAAAGGTTCGCGGTCATAAATGCTCCATACGAGTGTCCCATAACGGCTACGCGGTGAGTGTCACATACACCCATATCGCTTGCGGCCTTTATGGCAGCACGGCCGTTGGCCACCAATTGTGTAATGTAGGTATCGTTCGGTTCCTCATCACCCTTGCCAATAATGGGAAATTGTGCGTTATCCAACACAGCAAATCCGCGTGTGACCCAAAAAATAGGCGATGCCCAACTGATGAAGGTGAATTCATGTGGCGAATCCTTTATTTGTCCGGCCGCTTTGTCGTCTTTAAATTCGGTGGGGTAAGCATGAATCAGCATGGGCAATTTGCCATTTTTGGTTTTATCATAGCCCGCGGGTAAATACAGCGTGGCAAACAATTTTACGCCATCCTCGCGCGTGTACTCAATTTTCTCTTTGGTAATGTCGGTTATGCTTTTATACGGGTTTTCATAATTGGTGATTT
>DASPJQ010000876.1:0-8784 GCA_035628535.1 Flavobacteriales bacterium
AGATCCTTTCCCGTCACTTCCAAACAATACAGTAATCAATAACACGGCCCATATCTTCTTTGATTTTAACCCGGCCGTGGTAACAAACACCGTAAGCAATACACTGGTTGACACAATACCCCATTACAGCACAACCCAAAACATAAACCTTACTTGTGGCAGTACCTACACGTTCCCTGATGGAACGTTAATGAATGACATTATCGCAAACATTTCACATATTAGCCATTTATCATCCGTTGTTAGTTGCGACAGTATCATCACAACAACGGTTAGTGTTGATCCCATTGATTTGACGGTAACACAAAGCATTTTTACGTTAACGGCCGCGGCAACGGCTACCGCCTACCAATGGATTGACTGCAATGCCGGCAATGCCCCCATAACCGGTGAAACCAATCAAAGTTTTATTGCAACCAGTGATGGCGATTATGCGGTTGTTATTACCAACGGCAGTTGCAGCGATACGAGTGCATGTTATAATATTACGGGAACAGGAATTGGGAACCCGGCACAAAACAACTTCATTTCCATCTACCCCAACCCCGCAACCAATTCCATTACCATTTCAACAAAAGAAGTTGCTGAGAAAATTATGGTTCTGGATGTTTACGGGCGGGTGTTAAAAACGCTTACACCGCTTCAACATAACACCACATTAAGCATAAGCGAACTGGAAAACGCTGTATATGTTGTAAACGTTAGCGGCAGCAATTTTTCGCATTCAACCCGTTTTGTAAAACAATAAATCAACCAGTAAAGCCACAAAAAAACCCCGCCTTTCGAGCGGGGTTGAAGAATAACTGATATCAATATAAATTACTTATAGCGCGGTTTGTCGGTCTTAGGTCTTGCTTCGTTCACAATAATTTTACGGCCGTTGATTTCTTTGCCGTTGAGTTCGTTAATGGCTGCCGTTGCAGCACCGGAATCAGGCATTTCAACAAAACCAAAGCCTTTGCTGCGGTTGGTCACTTTGTCTTTTACCACGTTTAAAGATGTTACTTCTCCGTAATTCGCGAAAAGTTGGGTTAAATCACTCTCAGACATACTGTAAGGAATGTTTCCAATGTAAAGATTCATAAAATGTAATTAAATGTTTGTTCAAGTCAAATGTACTATTTTTTCAATACAAAACACATGCGACCTAAAATAAATTTGGTCCTAAAATGGCCTTTTTAAGGCACTTGAGAGGGTTTTGGCGTTGGTTGCAAAATTTAATTTTCAAAGTTTATTGAAAGTTCAGAAAATTTATATATCTTTGAGCCATGACATTGAAAGAAGGACGCGAGAATTTTATACAGGCCTGGGGCACCCTGGGGGCCAGCTGGGGCATTAACAAAGCCATGGCCCAGATTCATGCCCTTATGCTTATTTCGGCCAAAAGCATGAGCACCGAAGAAATTATGGAGGAGCTGAGCATGAGCCGGGGCAATACCAATATGAATGTGCGTACATTAATTGACTGGGGACTGTTATACCGTGAGCATAAAGTAGGCGACCGCAAAGAATATTTTTATGCCGAAAAGGACATTTGGGAAGTGGCCAGGCGCATAGCGCGCGAACGCAGGAAACGCGAGCTGGAACCTGTGCTGCGGTTACTTACGCAGTTTAAAGATGTGAAAACCGACAAGAGTCCCGAGGCCGAAGAGTTTAAGAAAATGACAGCCGAAATAACCCGTTTTTCGCAAAAGGCCGATGGTATGCTGGATAAGTTTATACGTTCGGACGAACACTGGTTTTACAGCACACTGTTGAAACTCATGAAATAAACAGGAGGATGAAAAAAAACAACACATAAAAGAACCTGAACTGTTTAAGCCGCTTGTTGTATTTGGGCAGTACTTCTATTATCCGGTACGGCTCGTTTCAGTGACTATTGATGCCGGCTGTTCTTGTTGTTTTCCTGGTAAATGGACTTGAGAAGAAACAATCCGGATAAAAATGATTTTTTTTTGAATTATAACTTTCAAAAATTATTGAAAATATGAAAACTTTAAAAAATAATACCCTCCTGTACGACAAGGACTGCCCCCTGTGCAGGGCGTATACCAAATCATTTGTCAGCTGCGGGCTTTTGGACCAACAGGGCCGCTGTGCTTATACCGGAACGCATGAAACAGTATTGAAAAATGTGGACCTGGAAGGGGCAAAGGATGAAATAGCCCTGGTTGACCGCAAGCAAAACACCGTGTTGTACGGCATTGACGGGCTCATTCACATTTTTACCCATGAACGCAACTGGTTAAAAGCGTTGTTGCATTTTCCACCCGTATATCATCCCATTAAATTCTGTTATTTTTTTGTTTCGTACAACCGCAAACTCATTGCTCCATCCAAAACCATGTTTAATGCCAATGAATGTTCTCCTTCATTCAATTTATTTTTCAGGTTGCTTTATTTGATGGTAACCGCTTTTATAACGGCTGTTTGCCTTGGAACATTTATACAACCCGTGCTTGCACATTTTAGCATGCAAACCGGTGGCATAACCGAACTGCTTGTGGTAAGCGGCCAGCTTTTGAGCCAGGGAATTATTGTAAGCCTGGTAAACCGCAACCGCGTTATGGATTACCTGGGCAATATGATGACGGTTTCACTCATTGGTGGATTATTATTAATTCCGGCAATTATTATACAGCATGCTTTTGTGGTAACAGCGGGGTTTACCATTGGCTACCTGGGCCTGGTCGTATTCACCCTGTTTTTGTTGCATATAAGGCGATGCCAATTGTTGGGCTTGGGGTGTGGCATTACCGTAAGCTGGATACTGTACCGCGTGGTGGTACTTGGAATTTTAATCAACGTGTAAACTGGTTCAGGCAAAATGTTCAGTGAAAAAATTGAAATACTGCGTACGAAATTAAAAACCGACTTAATTGTACAGGCTGTTCTTTTACTGCTTGCCGCAACCTGCATATGTTTAAATAAACAGCGATACGCATTTATTGTATTTTATTTTGCGTTGGGCGGTTACCGGCTTGCCAGTGCCGTTTACCATTCTAAACAATTTGGTATGCAAGGGAGGGAAAGATATTTTTTACAGTTAAAAGCACATGGTATAATATGGTTGGCAATTTTGTTCCTTGCTGTTTGCACGCTTTTCGTCAACCTGTTTGTAGTCGGAGTAATGTTTGGTGGATATATTGAATTGATTTTTCCCCTTTTTAGCGCAGCAACATACATAACGCATACAATTTGCGATTTAAATAAGCTCAGCGGGGAACGGAACCTTAAATCTTAAACCTTTAAATTATTCTATATGAAAACACTTGAACAGCTCCTTAAAGAACACCGGAAGGCAAACCGGTTTCTCAAATTCAAACTTTGGTTTGACGTATGGGCGCAAAGCGTTATTCTTGCCGTTTTCTTTTTCTTTTTCGGTTTTGGCGATGGTTTTACCGCCTTTTGCCTGTTTTATTTTTTACTGGGCGGATACCAGTTGTTAAGCGCATTGGTGCATTTAACAACCGAAAAAGCATGGGAACACCGCAGGCTCTACTATATACAATTGATTATACACGCAGGCGTTGGGTTCTTATCGGGTGCGGGGTCCTGCTCAATGTACAAGCTATTTTATTGCTTCTGTATTTTGAGTTGTTGTTAAGTCCGTTATCGGCTTTACATTATTTGGTTATTACGGTACAGGACATTTTGCATTTACCGAAATATGCCTGACGAAAACAATAATTTTTGTACAACAAAACAAATAATTTTAACATGTTATTAAAACCTATCGTACGTTGCAGCTTGTTGACGCTGAGAATTCCAGGCGGTAAACAAAGGATGTTAAAAATAAAAACATCAAACTTTGCGGTTACAAACGCGTACAGATTGCAGCATTGATTAAAAAATGAAGAAGGAATTTAAATGGCACTAAAGTGCGCTTAAGTCATGACGAAGCAAAGCTTGTCATGATGCTGACAAGGCTACCGCCTGTCGCATGTTTCAAAGCATATCAAAAATTAAAACAATTTATGGAAACAATTGACGCTCCAATGGAGGATGTAAAAAACAAACAAGGCGAACAAGCCAAATTAAAGGTTGATGTGATTGTGCAAACAACCATACTGGCCGTTGCTGCCATAACGCTTGTGGCCGATGGTTTTGGAATAATGGTGTTTTATTTTGGCATTGGGGCTTACCAGCTTATATCATCGTTGGTGCACCTGCAATATAAAAACCATTCATTTGGACGCAAAGCCTACTGGCCGCAGCTTTTTATTCATATACTCACATTTGCATCGCTCGCGGTTGTAGAGGAACCCATACAGGTTTTGTTCCTCATGCTTTTCACAACCGGTTTCACGGCAATTTATTATTACGTTTTAACACTTGTTGAATATGCCGACAGCAAACGCTTCAAACGCTAAACTTATTATTGCAGCGGCCAACGGTTTTATTGGCCAGGAGTTGGTAACCTATTTCAGGGACTATGAAATTGTGGCACTGGTGCGCAACATCAAACCGCATTTTGACTCACATGGAAAAAAAATACGATACGTGCAATGGGATGGAAAAACCCTTGGCACATGGGCGCAGGAATTTGAAGGGGCCAAAGCGGTCATTAACCTGGCAGGGCGCAGCGTGAATTGCCGTTATAACGAAAAAAACAAAGCAGCTATTTTTGCTTCACGCCTTGATTCAACAAAAATAATTGGCGAGGCCATTAACCAGTGCAAAAATCCACCATGGGTTTGGATCAACGCGGGTTCGGCAACTATTTACCGCCACTCAACCGGCAAACAAATGACCGAAGCGAACGGGGAATTTGACAATGATTTTTCAGTGCAGGTTTGCAAAGCCTGGGAAAAAACATTTGAAGAAACAACGATCCCGCGTACGCGTCAGGTGTTTTTGCGCATAAGCATTGTGCTGGGTAAAAGCGGTGGGGTTTTTGCAACCCTGCGCAAATTAACCAAACTGGGCCTGGGGGGTAAACACGGCACCGGTGAACAGTTTGTAAGCTGGATACACATTGAGGATTTATGCCGCAGCATTGAATTTTTAATTAATCGCGATGATTTATACGGGGTGTTTAATTGCGCTGCGCCCACCCCCGTACGCAACGTGGTATTTATGCAAACCCTGCGTAAAAAATTAAAAATACCTTTTGGATTACCGCAACCGCGGTGGATACTGGCCATTGGTACCTGGATAATGCGCACCGAAAAGGAACTGGTATTGAAAAGCCGGAACGTGATACCCGAACGGTTGACGCAAAGCGGGTTCGAGTTTAAATTCGAAACCATTCATGAAGCAATGAAAGAGTTGTGCAGCTAGTTCCGCGCAACGACACTACAGCACAAGGTTCTCATCCTATTCTGCCAGGAATTAATGCAATTTGCTATTCAACCTTGGCAGCGTTGAAACCTAACTGCCTTTATTGCCGAGGGGGCAGCTCAATAAACAATAACCAATTATTTATTGTTTAAAAATAACCCAAACGCTATTTTATTCAGGTTTTGAAAAGGTGCACTTTTGCAGCAATGGCTTTTTTCACCGAACCGTTTATAAATCTTACACCAACCATTGGCATATCGGTACTCAATGTGTTAATATGGGTGGGTTTGTTTTTTGCAGCGCGCTTTACCAACCGGGCGGTAAGGAATTATGTGCGTAAAAAAAATATTCACAGGCAGCAAATTACCCTTGCCGGCAGGGAAATAACCCTTATATCGCTGGCACGGCAATTGACCAACATTCTTTTTGTGGTACTTGGCCTCCAAAGCCTTTCAGTTACCAATAACGGTTCAGGGCTCAGGCAGTTGCTGGATATTAAATTACTGGAATATGGCAGGGTCAGCGTTTCGGTTTACAGCATAACGCTTTTTATCATACTTATTGTGGCGGCAAAGCTTGCGGCAACATTTTTGCGCCTTTATATTATGCGGGCCGCATCTGATAAAAAGTGGATTGAAAAAGGTCAACTTTATACAATTGTTACATTGGTAAAATATTTTATTTATACAGTATGCCTTATTATTGGTTTGCGCAGCTGCGGATTTGATTTGACCATATTGCTGGCCTCATCGGCCGCGTTGCTGGTAGGGCTTGGTTTGGGCATACAGCGCATTTTTGCCGACATTATTTCAGGATTTATTATTTTGTTTGAAGGTACATTTAAAGTAGGGGACATTATTCAGGTACACGAAGGGCAGGCGCGCATCATGCAAATAAACATACGTACCTCCAAGGTGCGTACAACCGGAGGCAACGTAATTGTAATACCCAATTCAAAATTAACCACCGAGTCAATCAACCACTGGTCGTTCAACAATAAACCGGTGCGTTTTTCCATAACCGTATATGCCGAGCCCGGAAGCGACCTGGCCCAGGTCAGGCAATTGTTGTACGATTGTGCGCTGAACCACCCGCATGTTGACAAGAAAAAAACCGTGCAGGTAGTGCTGGAAGAATTTACAGAGGCAAACAGCCAGTTAAAGCTATGGTTTTGGACCGAAAAAATTTGGGAAATAGATACAATAAAAAGCGATTTGCGGTTTGCGGCCGAAGAACAACTGCGCTTGCATGGGATACGAAGCGGTTCGCCCACTGTAAAATACCTTGATAAAGAGAAGAGTACAAATTAGTTATGGGTGTATCGGTATATCAGGCGTGACACATTAATATACTGATTTCTTTCTATATTTGGCAAACACAACAGAAAATATGTACAAAATTATTTTACCCCTGGCTGTTTTGATGTCGGCTTGTGGCGGTGGAAAAAAATCGGCCGAGGAAATATCCAAAGAATGGTGCGACCTGAACAAAAAAGTGATGGAAGCCAAAGATGAAGTTACGCGCGACAAGGCCAAAGAAGATTTAAAAGCGTTTTCGGAACAGTTTGACGAGGAATTTAAAAACGATGACGCCATGTATGAGAAGGTAACCGAGCTTACTGATGAATGCCTGGAGGAAACCGAAGAAGGTCATCACGATTATGACGGAGATTAAGTGACCTTTGAAAAACATTTTTGGCGTTTGACATTTTTCACATTGATGATGAGTTGTGGGCCCGGTCCTTTAGCTGATGCGAAAGAAGTTGCGCCTGTTTTCAAAAACTGACCGATCTCACAGGAGAAAAAAGCGTATTGGAAAAATGCAATGAGATCAATGATGCAAAAATGAAAGTACATGCCAGGGACGTGAAAAAACGTGTTGCGTATTCGTTCAAAGGTAATGGACTGCACGGCTGAAATGAACGCTGATTTGATATAAATCCAAAGCCAAAAACAATGAAAAGATATATTTTGATGTGGGCGGTTGCGGGAACACTTGCGGCCTGTAGCTCCGACCCTACGGCCGATGCCAATGAAGTGTGCGATTGTATGAGAAAAACGGCTAATGAGAATCCTGTTAGCGATGCATCGGCTGAATGCGCCATGATGGGCATGAAATATATTGGAAAACACAGGGACAATAAAGAGAAGTTAACGGAATACCTGGAAACGATAGCGGCCTGTAAAAAAGAAATGGACCGGAAGTAGCTGAACCAATAAACAAAATAAATTCAATATGAAAAACTTTTTTATAACCGCATTTGCCGTTACTACATTGGTGGCCTGTGGCAGTAACGACCCGGCCAAAGATGCCAAAAATGTTTGCGATTGCAACATTAAAGCCAATGCAATGAAGGCTGATGACCCCAACCGCTCAGCCGAACAAAAAAAATGCATGGATATGCAAATGGAAACGTACAGGAAGTACAAAGACAACATGGAAGAAATGAAAACATACAACGAAACCATGATGGAATGCAGCAAAGAAGTTATGGAAAAATCAATGGAATCGTATAAATAAGAAATTCTAAAAAACGTAAAACCCTGTTTCCTTTATGAGACAGGGTTTTTTATGCATCAAAAATGCCGAAGCCTTTAATGATCATAACCACGCCAAAAACCATGAGGGTGATGCCGATTACGCGGTTCACAGCCGTCAGTCGTTTGTCGGTCATAAAACTTTTAAGCTGCCCTGCTCCCAGAATTTTTAAGAGGTCGATGGAAAAAAATGAAACAAGTATGGAAAGAAAAAACACCAGCATTTGGTTGGGTGAAAAACCGAACTGGCCTCCAAAAAGGAAAAGACCCAGCCAGTAAAAAATAACCGAAGGATTAAACATATTGAGCAAAAACCCCTTTATGAAAAACCGGAGGTAATCTCTTTTCCCGTATCGCTGTGTTTCTTCCGAAAGCGGGTCGCCTTTTTTGAGTTTCAGCATGCTTACCAGTCCAAAAACAATGAATATGATACCGCCAAAAGCGCTCAGGATGTTTTCATGTTTTTTGAGGCTTATGAGGAAAGAGCTGAAATTATAAGCAAGCAATATGTAAAATATGTCGCTTACAAGCACGCCCAGATCAAGCGCAAGGGCCGGTTTTACACCGCGTTTGAGGCTGGTTTCAATAAGTACAAAAAAAATGGGTCCGACCAGGAAGCTAAGCAGCACCCCAAAGGAAAACCCCTTTATAATTGCATCAAACATTGATTTGCCGTTTGCCTAAAGGTAAAATTTTTTATAAAATAAAAGCCCTAAACGGCCATTTTGGGGTCATATTGCCAGACAAATGCCAATTTAAGCTAAATTAGCCCCCGGTTTTATTGAGAGCATACGATGATAGTTACAGCACACCGCACACATAGCAATGGAGAGCTACGCATACAACATGTGGGCCAAACAGTTACCCTTTGCGGCTGGATACAGCGCAGCAAAGACCTTGGTGGAATTACGTTTGTAGAGCTGCGTGACAGGTATGGATTTACCCAATTGGCATTCAATATGGA
>DASPJQ010000877.1:0-1040 GCA_035628535.1 Flavobacteriales bacterium
TTAAACCTCCTCATTAACCTTTTCCTGTTGTACAAACAGTCGGTGTTGCTTTTTTCCTATTTTGAATTTGAATACCTTGTGCTGTGCCTTTTTTTTAGTTTTTTCATTTTGGTTTCTGTCAATACCCTTTTCAAAAGCATATTTTCTTTCATGACCAAAAAATATACGTTCAACATGCTTTTTATTGTGCAGTTCCTGGCTGCAGTTTTAATCATGCAATTACTGGGGTGGATTTTCAGCCTTTACCTGGCCTTTGTCATGATGCTTATCTATTTGCTTATTAAAAATGAAAACCGCCAGTTTGATTTTTTTCTGCAAATGAGCGGTATAACCGTGGGCGGGCTTTACCTGTACATGGTTTTGCTATAGTTTGTGATTTGTAACATGCACTTTGCAAAAGCATTTCTTTGCTACGTGCTGGCTGCAGGCATTAGAACCTGAAACGCATAAAACCCGTGCTCAATGAAAGGGTAGGACCGTTTTGTGTAAAAAAGGTAACCGCATCACGCGAAGCAACTCCTATTTCATACGAACCATCGCCCCCTATAAAGGTAATACCAACCGGCATTTTTATATTTGCCCTGTTCAATTCCTGGAAATTGGTATTGCCACCGGTTATGAAACCAAGACTAAGTTTAACCCATTTTGCAGGCATAATGTCGCCACCGAAACCGAAAATACCCTGTTTATAACTGCCGGGCACTTCGTTAAAGGGTAAAAGTGCATCAAAGCCCAGTTCAATTTTTTTACCCAGCATAAAACTTAAACCAAAACGGCACATGCTGGGTAATTTTATGGTAGTGTCCTTTTGACCTTTAAGCGTAAGCAGGCCATTTTTACCCAAAATGTCGCCCAACTGCGAGTAAATGTTGAAGTTGTTCAAACCGTTTGCATTGGTAAGTTCAAGCGATGTGTCCTTAACCGTATACACGTTGCCTGTCCATTTTATGGATCCCATGTTAATGACAGCAGCGCCTATTTTCACTTTGTTTTTGATGACAATGTTCAACCCGAAATCAAAACCATAGCCCTGACCAACA
>DASPJQ010000878.1:0-4449 GCA_035628535.1 Flavobacteriales bacterium
TGCATTTGATTTAAGCACATAAATGTAATTCACGTTTGAAGGGGCTACTTTAAATTCCACCACGCTTCCCGTCCCCGGAAGTGCCGCAAGCGATGTCCAGGTTGTTCCTGAATTGGTTGATTTGAATAAATTCTGGTAACCGCAATACAAAGTTGTTGAAACAACAGGATCCTGGTGCCAGGGTGCAAGCCACGCGGCCGTTCCTGTAAGACCCGTTATGATATTTGTCCACGAGGCGCCACCGGTTGTTGACCGCTGATAATCGCCATAAACATAGGAAGCAAATATATTGTTGTCATTGGTGCGGTCTATAAAACAATCCATACCGTCACCACCGTAGATTTCACTCCAGGTTGCACCGCTTAATTTATTTGTGCCGTTGTCCTGGTGACCCGTTACAAGTATGTTGGATGTAGCCGCTGAAAGACCTACGCGGTATTGTTGTGCAATTTGAAGGTTTGAACTCAAATCACTCCAACTTGTTCCGCTGTTGGTTGTTCTGAAAACACCGCCATCGTTACCTGACCAATAGGTTGACCCGCTTCCCGGAAGAAACACTAAATCGTGTATATCGGCATGTACATAAGGCGCGCCAGTACCGGTCCAATGCGCGTTAATGGTCCATCCTGTTCCACCGTTTGTAGACCGCCAGATGTTTATACCGCCAACAACCAATACATCACGGTTTGTTTCCGAAACGTCAACGGCCAAATCATACCAACCCTGACCCCCTGTACCGCTACCGGTTGAACTGTATCCTAAAATATTTGGCGAGGTTGAACGGGTTGTAAAACTTGTTCCGCTGTTGGTTGAACGGTAGCATCCTAAAAATCCCGAACTGTTATCGGAAGCAATAAGGTAAACATAAGTAGGGTCAGCTGGAGTTACACCAATGGCAATCCTGTTATTGGTGGAAGCTGCGGGAACACCGGACGTGATTTGCGTAAACGAAGCTCCCGAATTGGTAGAGAGCCAAAATTCATCGCTTGATGCATAAACAGTTGTCGGGTCAGCAGGTTTAAACTCCGCATCTTTAAAATCTCCCGCCTGCACCAATGACCAGGATGTTCCTGAATTGGTAGTGCGGTAAATTCCAACATTGGTTGCCGCAATAAGTATTGCCGGATTTGACGGATTAATCAAAAGTTTGCTGATGGTGCGGCCCTGGTTCACCGTCCAAGATAATCCGGAAGGATTCCACGTGGTGCCTCCATCGGTAGTTTTTAATACGCCTATGCTGTAGGTGTCTCCTGCCTCACCATCGCCCGTTGCCAGGTACATGATATTTGTATTGGTTGGGTCAATGGCAATATCAGTACAACCTATTATTGACAACTGGTCGGTATTGGTTGACCAGCTGGTACCGCTGTTGGTTGTTTTCCATAAACCGCCTGCAGGCGTACACGCGTAAACAATGTTTGAATTGGTTGGATCAAAACGTACTGCATTCACGCGGCCCGCCCCGCCACCTATTGGAGCACCGGTTGGTCCCATGGGGGTCCATGCCGCTGCACGGGTTCCTAAATCTTCAATTGGATGATCCACCAGCCATTTTTGAAATTCTTCATAGGCACGCGATGCCTGTTTTACATCACCTTTCGGATAAACACGTGGCTCCATGTATTCCTGCCACCTGCGAAATACTTTATACCCTTTGCCTTTTTCGGTCTTGTCGTGTGTTGACCAATAATTTTCAAATTCCTGAACGGTCTCGTAAAAATTTTTGTTCGGGTCTTGCTTGTAGGTCACCCAATCCTGCGCATTGGCAAGCGAGGCAAAAAGGGTGAAAGCTAAAGTGGGGATAGCTATTTTTTTAATCATAATGTGGTTTGGTAGGGCAAGATACTAATTTTCATTTGCATTTTGCGGTCCAAAATGACTAAAAACAAGAATCTTATGCAAAACCATTTTCTCAAAATAAGAATTGATTATCAGTCTACTATAGCTTTAAAACCAACAGCCTTAAGCAAGGCTGCGAACTATTAAATGGGGGCCGCAATTCACGGGCAATCATAATTTATTTTAATGTTCCAGTTATTTTAATTCACAAATTAATGCGGATGATTACTTATTTTGCAGGAAAAAACTGTGTAAGCTGTAGCTAACAAAAAGCGAAGCAGTCCTGGCTACCGGAATCGCGCCACCAACTATTAGAGTTTGTATACGTAATCAATTCCGATGACGTGTACATTTAGAGGGTCTTCAACCTGAATATAATTGCGCACTGCGTAACCGATCGAAAGGGCATTGTGTTTATTTAATTTCAATTGGGCCTCTACCGAAAACCGGTTTTCATTGATAATATTTAAACCTGGCGCCAAAATAAGCAGCATTTCATATCCTGCTGCAATGCTAATGATATCGTTGATTTTATAGCGTGCCCTTAACTTATTCCTGAAATAGGTTTCAGAAGGCAAATCAAAATCGTCTTCCTGGCCAAGCGTGGTATACTGCAGCCGTATGCGGGCTGAAAAATCCAGTTCCCCTGCATCATGCGTAAATGTGGCATCGGTATAAAAGCGTGAATTCGACTCTGAAATGCTGAATAAATGCGGCTTTAATATCAACCTGTATCCGGCTGATATATTAAACGCCTTATTGAGTTTATAACCAAAATTAAGATCGGTGTATGTTTGCCTTGACAGGTAAAATTCCCGTACGCGCCACCCTTCTTCGGCAGTAAACGCAAAGTCATTCGATTTAACCTGCACTGCTGCCGAAAACCAGGTTTCAAATGTATTGATGCGTTGGGCGAATGTAAAAACACCTGCGCAGGTAAAAAAAACCAATATGAACAGCCGCTTAATCATTATCGCCCTGGTCGGTATCGGTTGTAATGTATTCTGAAATATTTTGTGCCTGGTCATGGTCATAATAATAAATAATGACCTGTGCCGTATCACGCAGGAAGTTGATTTTCCCGATTGAAACACGGTTGATCTGGATACCGGTGCGCTCTTCAAGGTCCCTGATGAGTTCATCGCGCTTTTGCGGTTTAATCAAATCAATTTTTTCGTAAAGAATAATTTTGGAACGCTCGTGCTTAAGCCAGGTGATTTTTTCGAGGGCGAAAACAATGATAATTGTAATAAGGTTGACAAACAACAATTCGCTGTAGGAAACCGTGACGCTGCTTAAGGAATTGACTACCGACAAGGCTATTACCACAAATAAATACGTCATTTCACGTATCGGCATGGTATCGGTCCGGTACCTGATAATGCCGAATATAGCAAACAAACCGAGGCCCACACCCATGTCAAGTTTCAGGTTGTGTAGCACCCAACAAATGAAAAATGAAGAGGCGCTGATAAGGAAATACGTAAACAAAAAATCGCGCCTTTTTGAGGTGGGATAATAAATAAGACGGATAATGACAAAAATAATAATAAGGTGGGCAAGAAAACGAAGGATGAGTCCCTGGAAATCCTCATCAAGGAAAGGTATCTGGTCGTAATTATCGGCAAGTTCTTTCTTTGCTGCGGCTACTGCTTTTTTTGCAAGTTCTTCTGGCTTCATTTAGGTTTTGCTTACAGTTTTTGAATGTTTAAAAGGCGCTCCTTAAAATTATTATGTTTAACCGTTTGGTCCATTACGGCAATGCCCAGGCAATATTTGCTCATGCCACTGGGACGGATGCCGTTTTTCTTCAACAGATTTAATATGGGGGAATTATAGTTGGTGCGCTCCTGTTTTATTTCACCTATTACCAACTTGTTATATTCTGATGTTTTACCCAGGTATTCAAACGCAATATTGGTGTCAATGGTAACACGTTCAGGCATGCGTTTATTTACCAGTGTAATGCGGTTAAAATTATTCCATATAACGGGCCTTAGTGCCAATTGCTGCCTGGTTATATTTTCGAGAAACGAATTTTGCTCATTGTCCAGTACATTGGTAAAACTTTCGGCCTTGATGCGTTTTTTATCGGTTCGGCCGTAAGTTTTGTATTTTATTTCAAGATAAAACAGGTTTGACTCTGTATAATTGCGCATACGTACCTTAAAGCGCCTGGCTTTACCATTGTGGTGATCAAAATAAAAATTAAGGCCTTTGGTGTCAAAGTAAAGTGTTTTATAAAATGCGCTGCGTGTGCCGGCATGATACAAAACACGGTAGTGGTCTTTACATTCAACAAGGATTTTATTGAGTAAATCAACCGAAAAAATACATTTTGTATCCATCCGGTTCATGAGCCTTACCGAATCCATTTCCTCCAGGTTAATGGAATCCATGCCGTCTAGAATATTTTTTGTGGCCTCCAACAGGGATCAGAATTTTTTAATGCTCATTGTAGGAACTGATACCGTTCCTTTTTTATCGGTTATGGTAACGGTTTCCAGCACCACTTCTTCTTTGGGCGGGTTGGCAGGCTCGGGTACAATATCCGAATAAACAAATACTTTGTAGGTTCCTTTTTTCAGGTTTGAAAAACGGTATGACCCG
>DASPJQ010000879.1:0-2972 GCA_035628535.1 Flavobacteriales bacterium
TGCATTTGACTTCTTGTTACATTTTTTGATGCATTCCCTGATGGGAATTATTGAATATTGTTTCAGTTACAAAACCAGGAACCAGAAATTAATTACCCTCCCTCAAAACATCCCGTTTTCATTGGGCATATCCCTGGGCACTTCCTGCCCGAAATCCCAAAACTCCGCAATTTTATCGCCTTCAAAACGGAAAATATGAATTACGGCCGCCTCAGGTCCCTGTTCTTTCACTTTAACCCGCGAATGCACGGCAACCAAGTCACCGTCTTCCAATGCACGCAGCATTTCAAAATTTTTACCTGGATTTCGAATTGCATTTTCTTCCATAGCTACCATGAGTGTATGTGCATCGCCTTTGTAATACGCGTTGTGATGCTTGAAATTGGCGGCAGCATAGTGTTTGAACGCTTCGCGTGAGACACCGCTGGCACATTTGTATAAAAAATCCTCGGCTATTTGTTTTTTAGTCATGGGCAAAATAAATTATTAGAATAAATGTACCCAAAAGTTTGATGTATAAGGTTTGATGTGTGAAGTTTTAGGAATTCCGGGCGGAACTTTTTTAAACAGGTTTTACTGAAAATATTGGAAGCAGGTCGTTTAGAAAAATCATTCTGCTAACTCCGGTGGACTTCCGCCAGCACTGTGGCTATAATCAAATCAGTATTCCAAATGGATCACAAAACCAGGCTCAGAGAACCAAAAAATCTGCGACCAAAAAGGACCGTGTTAAAGGGCATGCTTTATGACACGCCCAATAACACGTTGTTTTATTACACATGATCTTGATCCTGATTTTAACACCCATATATAATCCTTCTCGTATCCGGGCCCTAGCTATCGGCTGTCAACTGCTTGCCAAATCCCCAGACCTCGGCAATTTTATTGCCTTCAAACCGCAGCATATGCATAACGGTATAGGCGGGCCCATCGTTTTGCAGTTTGACCTGTGAATGTACGGCAATGAAGTTTTCTTCTTCCACAACATACAATGGTTTCAGGCTACGGACCGGGTTTGGCATGGTGTTCTCAATGGTTATTACCGTAAGGGTTTCAGTTCCGCTCTTGAAATAGGCATTGTTGAATTTGAAATCGGGGCTGGCATACAATTTAAACGCTTCATGTGAATTTCCGCTGGCACATTTGCCCAGGAAATCTTCCGCTATTTGCTTTTTGGACATAAACCCGAATGGGATGGGTAATAAAAACAGCATAATTGTTTGGTTAAAGTTAATACTATGCAATTATTTATTGTTGCCGGCTTTAAGCGCAGGCCACTTCCAGCGAACAGGCCGGCTGGGGTTCGGTTTCGAGGTCGGTCATGCGGTACCCGCGCTTGTAAGGTATTATTTCAATTACGGTACTCGTATGGGTAAGCTCCACATAGAACCCGTATATCCAGTAGATCATTACCAGCGCTTTGTTTTCAGTGTAGGAGTCAATAAATATTCCTGATTTTTTGAGCAGGCCCGTTTGTTCGTCCGTGCTTAGTTTTGCGTATTCAGCTATAGTCATATTGCGTTGTTTTGATGGTACAAAGTTGCACCGGTTCAAGCGCCTGCACCAGTGCATTTGAAAGGCGCAATGACTTGTGTAAGATTTATGGGAAATTTGCTGATTTTGGTTTTTGATTGGGAAGCCAAGGAGCAAATTATTATGGTGGACCTTACGGGATTTGCTTATGCCGTTTGAGGCTTGTTTAACATGCAGCGTTTATAGTTCCTTTATCAGAAACTAAAAACCCGGAACCAGTAATTAACTTGCCGTTGTTCGTTTCTCAAGCAGCAATCCGAAACTTTTGACGGTATACTGCCGTTAAACCAGTCCCTAAACAAAACAAAAACCAATGAAATCCAGGACAAAACTAAGCGTATACGCTGCTGCCGTATGCTTGCTTGCATCCTGTAATTTGCATAACCGTGAAGCAAGGGAGGGGCAGCGTAATTGGAACAAAGAGACCGTTGAAATTGTGGTTGATGAAAGTGACGGTACCGAAAAACCAAAAACAGAAGAAAGCTATACCAATGCAAACGCTTCTGAAATCATGAACAAATATGCCGCCCAGCTTAAAGTGAGCAGCAATAAATTGTATAACGAACAACTATATATAGCCGTTGACGGCTGGATAGGGGTCAAATACAAATGGGGTGGTAACGATAAAAACGGGGTGGACTGCAGCGGGTTTGCCTGCGCCATTTATAAGACCGTTTACGATTTTCAATTAAAACGTTCAGGGTACGATATTGCGAAAGATTGCAAGGAAATTGCAAAAGAGGACCTGATGGAGGGCGACCTCGTGTTTTTTGATATCTCCAGTAAAAATTCACACGTGGGGATTTATTTGGCCAACAATAAATTTGTACACGCATCCAGTTCAAAAGGCGTTATGGTTTCCGATTTAACCGAATCGTACTGGGTTAAATACTGGGGCAGGGGAGCAAGGATTCCTTAAGAATTATTAATGTACCGTGATCAATGTTGGGTTAACCGCGTTGGGGCAACCAAGCCTACAGTCGCGGGTGGCTTATAAAATCAATTAACGTTTGCAGGTATTGCTTTGTAAAAGAGGTGGAAATTAATGCCTGCAGCGTTACTGCTAATTGATTATTGTCAATTATCCTGCCTCATATAAATCGCCTTTAAGCTATTGTAAACGTCATATTACCGATTAATTTATTCCAGTAGCCCGTCCAGGAATTAGCTTTGAGCATGCTTGGTGGAGACCGGCAACCATACCGCTCAATGATAGGTGAATTGGAAGATTCACCCCATTTCCCTCATGTCCTGCGCAATTTTCAAACCGAGTTTATAGGTCACGCAGTTGTGCTGCTGGGTATATACAAGCCGCTTATCCGGTATTTGCAGCAATTGAACATACCGGAACAGGAAATGACCGATTTGTGTTCGGGAAGCGGTGAACCTGCCATTACCATATTCAGCCAAAGTGGCCGTTTTACGCGGTTAAACCTTAC
>DASPJQ010000880.1:0-8670 GCA_035628535.1 Flavobacteriales bacterium
ATGTCCATGACCAATCCTATATTCTTATTGGAAATGGTGCCGTCAGGCTCTATAACCTGGCAGGAATTGGTTAACCTGTAACTTCCATTTAAGTACGGTTCGGTTTTGTATTTGTATTCCACCGAAGTGATCGGGTCTTCTTTTCCTCCCTGGTAAACGCTTTGTTTTTTGGGTTTACCATGCATGTCGTTGAGTTCAATGTAAAAACCCTGCGATGCATTCATATAATCTTTGCTGCGCACGTAAAACATGGATGTGATGGAAAACGGGTCAGTCTTGTCTTGTATCGTTTCAACACTGGTACGCTGTACAATGGTCGGAAAATCTTTGGCTGTAAAAAACTCGTGCACCACTTTTCCGGTGGCGTGTTTGGTCACACCTGCACGGTCTAGGTTTTTAACCGTCACCCTGGAATAACCTACCGAGGCTGCCGGGAAAAAGCTTTCACCAAACGGTTCTTCCACGTAATGTTCCGTATCCGGTGCAAGCAGGTTTTTTTCGTTAGTGAAAATAGGCTGTTTCCACACGTTTTCATCGCCACCCAATTGCGGTTCGTAGGCTGCTACACCTGACGAAGTACCATCTTCAAGTGTGTATGAATACTCCTGCCCGTAATTGGCAGTTTCCATCGCACTGTCGGTCATGTCTTCCCACTCATCGGTCATCACGATTTTTTTCACACGCACACCACCGCCTTGTTTATGCCCGGTTGGACTATTTAAGCGAATCCATGATTTTTTTAAGATGGCTTCTTCGCATTTACCTTTACTCAATATCCATTGGTTTTCACCCTGAACGGCTGCTGAAAAATTGCTGAACACGCTAACCAGGGAGTTGAGGGTTTCCAATCCAAAGGTGTGGCTGTCATCAATGGCAGGCTGGTCATAAATATACCTGGGCAAATTCAGGCGGCAGTACTGAACGGCTGCCTTGGTGATAGGGTTTACGTCCTGGGATGCAGCCGCATCGTTAATGTCAACGGCTTCCGGGACTACGTACCCGTAAAGTGTACCGCTTACTGTTTGGGTACTACATGCCGCTACTTTAAAATAACCTGAAACATAGTCATGGTTCCCGCTGTTGGTTTCCATTAAAAAGCGGAAGTACACCAACTGGCCTTTGCTGACGTATTTTGAAATATCGGTTTCCCCATTTTGTAAATTGAAGTATATTTTTTTACCGTCATCTGTAATGTTGGTTGCATCGTTTTCTGCCGAAGGAAATGTTTGTCCTTCGTAACCGGCAATTTTAAACATCTGCATGGCCGGTTTGTTTTGCACATACGCATAATCATCGCTTTCATAATCCACGTGGATTTTTCCGCCTGATGGTAGTTTAATATCCGTCACATGCCATGCGCTTGCATAGGAATTGGCTGTTGCGGTGTCTTGCGGTGTATACGGGAACTCAGCGGGCACCAGGTTGCCTGTATTGCCGCAGCCGGGACTTCCCGGCAGGGCTTTGTAATTCCCCCAGCGGTCATTGGCTTTAAAGGAGTAGTTTGGATTGAGTCCATTGTATTCAAATTTGTACGAACTGAATTTGGCTTTTTGAGAATCCTGGTACGTGAAATAAACTTCTTTCAAGGTCAATTTTCCGCTGCCGGACGGGTTATTGGGCACGCCATCGCACAAGGAATAATCGTACACAAAATGCACTTCTTTTAAGGGAACAGCCGTTGCGGGATTATTACGGTAGTCCCATCGTGAATACAAGCTGATTTTATCCAGGCGTTTCATTTTTTTGGTTCCCACACCGCCATTTACGCCAGCCGCCTCGCGCCCGTCAAGCCTGTCGCTTTTATGGAAAATCGCTATGTAGTTTTTGGTGACAATGGAATCCAGGTAATACAGTTCTTTTTCCCCGTAAATAATGTTGGCTTTATCATCGTTTATATCTGTTTTAATGCCTTCGTTATAAGAAGCGTAATTCGCACTGCTTGTATAAGGGCTTCGCCACTTGTAATCGCCAATGCGTTCATAATAGAATTTGGTATAATAGCCCAGGTCGTTATCGCTTGGGCCTTGTGTACCGTCCGAATCAATGTAATCAGGACTCAGCACAGCCGTTATCAGGTACGAATGTGCATAGGCCGGTGTTGTTGTCGCGCTGTAATAGTTATCCAGTCCCCGGTCGTTGCTTAATGAATTATCGTTGGTATTATAGGGCACCAAACCTGTAGCGCAATCGCCAACGGCCCCATCGTTTGAATACAGCCTTGCACCAACGGCAAAGGTGATGTCTTTTTGCGTGGTATTGAAGGCTGGCAGTCCATACACATAACGAAACCCATCGTTGGAATACGTGGTAATTTCAGCAATGTGATGATTGGGCGCAGTTGATTGGGCATAGGAACCGGTTTTAAGGGGTTCCAACCCGCCACCGTTGGTCACATCATACTTTGACAGGGCGTACATGACCTGGCTGCGTTTTTCGCGTTTTGACCGTGTATTGGTGGTTGGCATGGCAAGGGAACTTCCACCGGATGTTTCCAGTTTATTGTCTGCAACAACGTTAAAATCTCCGTTGTCTTTCAGGTTCACACGCATAGCGTTGTTTTGCCCGTATGTTGCATAGAATTCATCTCCTTCAATGGTCTTTTCGCTGGCCTCCTTGAAATAAAATTTTTCATAGGCTTTCGCCCCATTTGTAGATTTGGGTTTTAAACTGCCTTTGGCATTGTTATCGTCCTTCCACATGCCGGTTGTGGTATTGTTGTCCGTTACAGTCAAATCGCCCCCGCTGTGGGCTATGTTACCAATGCCTACTTCCACCCCAATGTCATATCCATCGCTGCTTGTTTTTGTTTCGGGGTCATTGACGTAACTGTAATCCGAACGCACCACGCGGTAGCTCCCGCCAACGCCCTGGCCGCTTACGTTGTACATATCAAAGGTTTGTTGAGCCAGGGCAAGTGCCGGTGTATTCTGCGTAAAACTACCATCATTTTCCCTGTTGAAATCAAACAGCGCGTTGCTCACATTGGTGCCCTGCTCATGGTTCATATAACCATAAGCAGGATTGGTAACGGTTGTTTCTTCCAGCTTTTGTTGTGAATAATAGCCACTGATGTCAACTGTACCAGTCAAACCAAACAACTCACCGCCTGTTTTAAAGTTCCCGGTAATGCTGATGTTTTTCATGTTAGGCCCGCCTGATGGGGTATAAGTATTCTGGCCAAACGTAAACCTTGCTGTGGCTTCCGGTGCATAACTGGTTTTAGCGAATTGCGTTTTGCCGTTGTCTTTCACAAACGATGAAGAAACGCCGATTGATAGTTGTTTCATGCCACTGCGTGAATTAATGGCGGTGCCTACACTTGCTCTTAGTGTATTTGCACCCAGGTCACCTGAAACATTCTCTGTTTTCCCGTATCTGCGCGAAAAACTAAGCGAAGGCGAAAGCGCCAACCCGTTTTCACTGGAAGACGTTAACCCAAGACCTGAATTCAAACCCCCAACTCCGGGAATGGCAACACTTAAGTTTAGGCTGGCTGAAAGTTCCACCCCCACGCCACGGTAATTGTTGAAATTAAATCCGAGTTTCGGACTAAAACCCAAACTAACCACCGAATCAACCCCACCAATGGATAGCTTGTCCAGTTTTTTGCCAAACAGTTCACCGCTGATCCCGCCTGAAAGACCAAAGGTGCGGTTAGGCCGCATGTTGGTTTCTTTTGTGATTTCATCTCCGTTGAATTCATCGGGAATCCCGCGCATGTTGCGGTTGATGACACCGGCATTGATGTTCCATCCCAGTCCAACCCAGCTCGCTTCATCGTCCATTGCTATGCCTGAATGGTAGCTGATGTTGATCGGGTAACCGTCTACATCCAACAGCGGAATGTTGTAACTGAAATCACCGGAAAACAAATCCACCATGTCGGAAGTTCCAACCGGTGAAAAGCTTTGCACTTCGGGTTGAGTTGGCCCCGATGTCAATGCCTTTGCCGTAAAGGGAATAAAGAGTTGACAACTCATTGTAACGGTTAACAGCATGGCAAGACCGCGCATAACGGGCCTTGTAAATATTTTTGTTATAAAACCTTTGGAATGAATCATAGTCTTATTATTAGATAGCCTTTAGTTTGGGCGTATTGGACAATTGTTTGCGTTCAAATTGGAAGGCGATTGTGCCGTTTCCGAAAATTTTATCGTTGAATACGATGGTAATAGTTTTCCAATCCTGTGCAACCTTATTTAGTTCTTCCTTGCTGAACCCTAACATTAAATCAGCATAATTGGTAACGTTGAAAGCCCGTTCAAAATGAGATATGTTGCACGGCAGGGTGTCTTTGCCGTCCACAACAATGCGAATGTCTTTTTGCACCTTGAATGAATAATAGTTCACCCGCTCCTGGTATTCACGGTTGTCCTTGCTTTTGTACTTTAAAAGTTCGGTTTGGGCTGAGTTGAGTTGAAGCCTTAGTGTAAAATACATCAAGTCCTGGTAGTTTTCAGCTTCCTTACTTATGGCCTCTGCATTGGCATCGTATCCGAGTGATTTTAACGCCAGCCACTCAGCAGGCTGGTAACACACCTTAAAGGTCATTTCTTCAGACCTGTGTTCGCCCGTTAATTGCTTTTCGGTTTTCTTCCAGTCCACAAATTCACTCGCTGATAATTCAGAAGGGTATTCATGAAAATGTTCATCACCCTTTACAGCAGCGGTTGGTTTTCCACACGAGCAGGCCAAGCCTGCAATAGTTACGTAAATAAAAAGTCTCATATTATTCAACGAAGAATTTTAATACTGATTTTCGATTTTTTTCATCCAGCACCTCTAAAAAATAATAGCCGGATTTAAGGTTGTATGCACTTAAGTCCAATTCATATTTATTGTTGCCGTGGTCTTTCAAGGGTGAGTCAGCCCCGACCGAATTTTTTCGTTCATTGTGCAAATCGGCTTTTACTTCTTTGCGTTTTGAATTATAAACGGTAAAATTCAATTCGCTGCCATGATACGGTTCGTCAAACTGGAAAAATATGTGCTCATTTACGGCTGTATAATAAGAAGCATCGTAATGTTGTTTCATAACGGCATACTTGTTATCCGGCTTAACCTGTTTCTTTTTTAAAGAAAACTCCCACACATCGGTTTTGTTTACAATAATATTGTTGGCTATTTTCTGTACCTGCCAGGCGTAGTGTTTTCCGTCTTCCAGTGCTGCCGCATCCATAGGATAAGGGATGGTATGGGTTATTAGAAAGTTTTTGGAAAAAATAGCCGGGTTAGAAAATATAGCCTGTTCCGCACTTTGGTCTTTTTTGATCTCGGCAACAACTATTTTGTAGAATTCGTTTTTTGCGAGCGTATTAAAAGGCTCGGAATGCGACCAGGTCAAAACAGGTAATTTGGTATCCAGTTCTTCTTTGTCGTATGGGGTTACAAGCGTTAGAAAATCTTCAGTGCCCGCTTCAAAGTCCTCGCAATACACATCCCCATCGGTTTCGGTGCCAACTGGGATAATGTGCAAGCAATAGGAATAATTGCCTGCTGAAAGCAAGCCGTTGTTCTTTAAATAAAGCGCTTTGCCTGAGTTTCCATATGTGAAAGCTGAAAAACCAACTGTCGCTCCTGAAACGGTGTTAATACCGGGATTTAAGGTGAAACTCCTTGTTTTGCCTTCAATGATAATTTCTCCCCCCGAGTTCTTCACCGTAACTGTGGCATACGCCATAACTGAGGATGCTGAATTGGAAACAATTGCTTGCAGGCAGTTTGTTTCGTTGAATGAAACCGTATTGTAATTGGCACTGTTTATGCTTACCTGTGTGCTGCCATAAAGACAAAGCACTAACAGGAATGCAGTTAAGGCGGGTTTAAACATAAATTGGATTTTGGAATAATGCGCAGCAAATGTTATCCAAAGAAGATTACCCGGCTAAAATTGTTGAAAGAAAATTAATTGAAAAATTTGAAGAAGCGATTTTTCAGCCAAAATCGGTCTTGCAGGCAAAAAAAGCGATAAAAAAAATCAGTTTAAAAACTGATAGCCAGGTGCAGGACTTAAAACGTTAAACTAAAACCCATAAAACTACTCAGGTAAAATGCCAAAGTCAAGGGTATTTCTACGGAATTTTCAGGAATTTTGCACGATGGCTGTTATTAACCCTAATCTCTTGTTTGTCACCTAAAAGGAGTATTTCAGGATGATTTCCGGTAATACAAACGTAACTATAAAAGTGCAATTCCTTAATGGCATTTTTGCTCAAAATATAGCATTAGCGGAACGCTGATTGCTTGAGGATTTTATACGGGCAAAATCCATTTTTTCTCAATTTTAAAGGATTGTCTTTTGCGATGAGTTTCACTTTTACGCTGGAAGGCCTGTACAAAGCTGTTGAGATTTGATTACTTAGGCCTGTTTCATCTGCAATGTGCAATTGATATTAAAAAATCGGCCTGGGCTGAATTGCACGAAGAGAATTACTAAAACAAAGGTCGGAAATTAAATTTTCAGTCCAATTGATCGTTATCAATTGATTATTGATCATTCAACAGCAGCGTCTAACATTTGAATTGTCCCTTTACCGGCATCCATTTCCACTTCCACCCCAATTGGCAACGTATATTTGTTTTCAATATGACCGATCATGGCCCCATAAAAAGCAGGGATATTCAGCGGTTTTATTTGCTGGTCCAGGATCTCCATAAACGTAAACGCCTTTTCAGGTTCTTCAGCATCGCATTTTACACATTTGCCAAACACAAAACCGGCCAACTGCTCAAGCACTCCGGCAATTTTCAAATGGGTAAGCATGCGGTCAAGCCTGTACGGCTCCTCGGCCGTTTCTTCAAGGAATAAAATTTTACCTTTCCAGTCGGGCAAATAATTGCTGCCAAGCATGGCCGTTAGTACCGACATGTTTCCGCCAACCAAAATACCGGTTGCTTTCCCGGGGGTAAGTGTTATGGGCGTGTCCTGGGCGTAACCGGTAGTACGCATGAGTGCTCTGTTTCCTTCAAACAATACCTGCTTCACATAACGCATGCTGAACTCGCCCCAGGAACTGTTGCCAACCGGCCCATGAAACGTTACCAAGCCTGTTTTGGCATAAATGGCATTGAGCAAACTGGTAATGTCGCTAAAGCCCATAATAATTTTAGGGTTCGCCTTTATAGTTTCGTAATCGAGTTTGTCAAGCAAACGCGCGCAACCCCACCCCCCTTTTGCGCTTAAAATGGCTTTTACGTTCGTATCGGCAAAAAAATCATTGAGTTCTTTGGCGCGCAACTGATCATTACCCGCCAGGAAACCGAATTTCTGCGTAAGTGTATTACCCGTTATAACCTTCACGCCTAAACTTTCCAGTATTGCGGTAAATTCGGATACCAGTTTATCGTCCCAAACGGCCCCGGACGGTGATGAAATGGCAACAGTGTCGCCTTTTTTGAGCCGGGCAGGCTTAATTGTTTTTAACTGTTTAGTTTCGCCTTCTTCAAGTGGAAATGATAGTGCCCGCAGGGGCATTCCCATAGTTATCGGAACGCCTGCTCCAAGGGCAACGGTCTTAATGAATTTTCTTCTAGATGAGTCGTTTTCCATGCAGTTGTGTGAAAATAAACAATAAAACGGGTTATACCTGCAGTTAACCACTGCATTTATCATGCCGTACCTGTTAAAAACACCTTTGACAGGAAGCTAGCGTTAATAATTTAGCCAACCGCGCGTTTTAACCGGTTTTGATTTTATGTACATTCATTTTAATACCGTGAAATCAGCAACAGTAAACGAATTAAAAAAAGAACTTTCAACCCTTAACGCAAAAGAGGTGGGAGAATTATGCCTGCGCCTGGCCCGGTTTAAAAAAGAAAATAAGGAATTGTTGACGTATTTATTGTTTGAGGCGCATAATGAACAAGGATACATTGCATCGGTGAAAGAAGAAATTGATAAGGGTTTTGCAGGGATCAACCAAAACAATTTGTATTATGTAAAAAAAAGCCTGCGGAAAATACTGCGCAACGCCAATAAATTTCTGCGTTATTCGGGGTCCAAAACCACCGCTGCCGATGTGCTGATTTATTACTGCAAAAAGTTAAAAGAGTCGGGCATCCCTTATCATAAAAGCCAAATGATTTTAAACATTTACCAGGGGCAGATAAAAAAAATACAAAAAATCGTTGGGGAACTGCACGAGGATTTGCAGTATGACTATTTACCCGAACTTAAAAAATTGAAACCCTAAACGGGCAGTATGGTAAAACTATTTTGGTATTCAGAAAAAGGGCACCTGGTCCGGATTGGTTTATTTATCCTGGCGGGCGGCATTGGTTATGCTGTGCTGGAAGGCACGACTCCCTTGCCAACCTGGCTGCTTATTGCGCTAATGATTGTGGTTGCAGTTACAGGCGTGTGGTTGAATTTCGCTTTTTGGGGCGTTTTAAGGTTTAAAAAAGGATTTGCCACCAACCTTACCTCATTTGATTTTGCACTGGATCCGGGTAAACCCGGAAGTAAACCCATTTATATTATTTGGAACGATATTGATTCGTTTACATGGGATAAAAACCAGGTGCATTTCAAATTTAAAAACGAAGCTGAACTAATCATCCATAAAGAAGTGCAGGGGTTTTCAGCATTAATGCTGAGAATACCCGAAAAAATTGCGGGCGAAGAGCATAAAAAAATAAAGCTGGTCTTTGATAAAAATTACGAACCCTTGC
>DASPJQ010000881.1:0-1442 GCA_035628535.1 Flavobacteriales bacterium
GACTGTAACATTTTTTGCATGCTTCCCAGCGACAGGTTGTTGTGCACCGTGAAGTCAAATGGTTCGTTCACCAGCTTTCCTTCACGGTTAATGTGTGCTTTCCCAAGCTTGATGATTCGGCTAAAGTCAAATGAGTCGGTATTATAAGCAGGCGGTTGTTGGTAAATGGTCTTGCCGTCTTTGTCTACTAAGCGAACTGCATTAGTATGACGATTCTGCTCTGGTGTTAAGCCGAGGAACTGGCGGGTAATGCGAACATCGGTA
Organism: Flavobacteriales bacterium; assembly: GCA_035628535.1. GTDB lineage: Bacteria > Bacteroidota > Bacteroidia > Flavobacteriales_D > UBA2798 > DASPJQ01. The sequence goes on from DASPJQ010000881.1 coordinate 265, forward strand.
TAGCCTTTCTTATGTAGTCGGCGGTTGGTTTCGCCTTGGCCAACAAACTGGTAAAGGCGGTTGTAAGGGTCGTTCTCGCTGATTAAAAAAGCTCGTTTAATAAGATGAGCAATGGTTGGTTTGCCATCAATCTTTGTTGTATCAATGTGTAACGGATGCTGCCAGGGTTGCGAACTGTCGAATTGAACAGTGGTGTATTTGGTAATATCCTCCCGTTTGAGTTCATTAAGTTTCTCCAACGCTAAAAAAGCCAGTGGCATCTTTACCATCGATGCAGGATTAAAATATTGCTCGGGATTATAATTGAAATAATAGTTTTTAAGGGAAGGCTTATTGCTCTTGTTCCGGTTGATCTCCGTGTAAACGATTTGCAGCCGGTATTTTTCAGGGTTTTGAAGAATGCGTTGCAAATTAGGGTGTGAATTACCACTCAGGATGGTTGCAAGCAGCGCATCCGTCTTAGGTTGCGCCAAAAGATCTTTTGACATAATGATTAAAAGAAAAAACAGGCAAAAAAACCGCTCCCTATTGTTCATAGTTGAAGATACATACTGTAAGCGCATTAGAAACTAACAATGCTTTTGGCTTCGCCATTGATATGAAATTGAACGCTGCGGGCATTGCCTACCCGTGGTATGGTTGCCAGAAAACTTTTGCTCGTCCTACAATTTCGTTCGGCGGAAGAGGTGCAGGTTTTTAAAAAAACGTTGATACGACCACCAACAAACTCGGCCCGCTCAAATTGCATCGAGGTTTGCTTTCTTACCTGCACCGAAACGATCATTTGCCCGCCCATATCCGGTTTTCTCGTCCCATTGGATGTTGAGCGGAAGTCGCCGGCAAAGATTTCTTCCGTGCGGTATAGCTGGTAAGCAGTGTCAGAAGTAGCGGCATTAATTGCCTCGTAACCATACAGCGGTGTTATGCCAATCAAGTAAGGTTGCTGGGTGCGTTGAGAGCCACAGGACGCAATAAAAAGAGTGACGGTAGCAACGATGGCAAAGGCTGCAATCTTCATAAACAGGTTTGTCAGTGCCAAGTTATTCTTTTTGTTGGGACGACAGCAGCCAAAGGTGTTAACTGTAAATTATACGGGTTGAGTTGTTGCATCGTCGGCTCGTAATGGTTTCATTCAATCTGAATATGCTTTATTGTTCTACTCTTACACTGTCTACAAT
>DASPJQ010000882.1:0-22896 GCA_035628535.1 Flavobacteriales bacterium
AGTTCACGTTAATCAGCGAAGCCAAGAAATACATTCCCGAAATTTTGCCCGATAAACTTTTGCGCGACCTTGATTTGCTTGCACGGGCTGATGCCTATGAACAAATTCATTTTCCCGATCACTGGGGATTACTGGCCAGGGCCCAGTACCGGTTAAAATTTGACGAATTGTTTTTCATACAATTGCAGCTGGTAAAACAGAAGGTACTGAACACAAAAAAAATGCGCGGTTTCCTGTTTGAAAAAGTAGGACATTATTTCAACACATTTTTCAATGAGCATTTGCCTTTTAATTTAACCGAAGCACAAAAACGCGTATTGCGCGAAATAAGGCGCGATGTAGGCACCGGGGCGCACATGAACCGGTTAATACAAGGCGATGTTGGTAGCGGAAAAACCATTGTTGCATTACTTACCATGCTTTTGGCCATTGACAACGGTTTCCAGGCCTGTTTAATGGCCCCGACCGAAATTTTAGCGCAGCAACATTACAATTCCATTCGCGAACTGTTGAAGGATTTACCGGTGACGGTAGAGTTGCTTACAGGGTCCAGTAAAACATCAGACCGTAAACGCATTGATGAAAGTTTACGCAACGGCAACCTCAACATTTTGATTGGTACTCATGCGCTGATTGAACCCGATGTGGTGTTCAGCAACCTGGGCATGGTAATTATTGACGAGCAACACCGTTTTGGGGTTGAGCAACGCGCAAAATTATGGAAAAAAAATACCATAGCACCGCATGTGCTGGTAATGACGGCCACGCCCATTCCACGTACGTTAGCTATGACGTTATATGGCGACCTGGATGTTTCGGTTATTGACGAACTGCCACCCGGTAGGAGGGCCATTAAAACCGAACACCGTTTTGATTCGGCACGCATACGCGTTTTTGATTTCATGGAAAAGGAAATTACTAACGGCAGGCAGGTATACGTGGTTTACCCGCTTATAGAAGAATCGGAAAAAGCCGACTACAAGGATTTGATGGACGGGTACGAAAGCATTACACGAAGGTTTCCGCTTCCAAAATTTACTGTAAGCATTGTTCACGGTAAAATGAAAGCTAAAGACAAAGATTGGGAAATGGAACGTTTTGTAAAAGGCCAAACGCAAATCATGGTGGCCACAACCGTAATAGAGGTTGGCGTAAATGTTCCCAATGCAAGCATCATGGTTATTGAAAGTGCCGAACGGTTTGGTTTGAGTCAATTGCACCAGTTGCGCGGGCGGGTTGGTCGCGGTGCTGAACAATCGTACTGCATTTTAATGACCGGAAACAAACTTGGCGAAGAGGCCCGGCACCGCATGAAAGTGATGTGCGAAACCAACGATGGGTTTGTCATTAGTGAGGAAGACATGAAATTGCGCGGTCCGGGTGATATTACGGGCACGCAACAAAGCGGTTTAATGCAAATGCGTATTGCCGATATAACAAAAGACGGTGAAATTCTTGCAATGGCCCGTCAAAAAGCCATTGAAATACTGGAAGCTGATACCGATTTAACAACCCCGGAGAACAAAGTATTGCGCGATGAATTGATGCGCAGGAATAAAAATAAAAGCGTTTGGGCGAGGATTAGTTAATCAGTTGTGAGTGCCTGGTTTCTGGTTATGGGGTTGAATGCTTGACAAACGAAATTTTAATCAAAAAAACTCTTAAAAGACGGCCCGTTTAATGCGTTCCGCAAATGTTAAAAACCACTGTTTTTGGAGTTCCTCAGCTAGAAACTGGAATTGGAAACTTATTTTTCCGGTTAATAACTTTGTTGATAATACCGAACGCCCCTGACTGAATACCGACCTACCCACTCGGTAAATTTGATAAACAATTTAGTACAGAGGTAAAATGTCATTTTTTAGTTCACTTGTAAAGAAACGAATCAACGAACAAAAGCTTGCTTCTATCTTTGTTAACGGTCTTGTTCAAACTGTTGAATTGGGCTTTGCCGATGTGGCCAACCTCATTAATGATGATGTAGATTTTGCCGTTTCACCTAAAATTTCAACACAGGATGACAATGCTTTTCTCATTATTGTTCTAACCGGCAACATCAAGCTAATGAGTGACAGGCTTGATGCCGAGCAGGAAATTAAAGTACGCAGGGCCGTTTTAAACCACTGCGCCCAGCTTTTTGAAACCGATTACGATACATTTGCAACCATTTATAAAGAGTACAGTGACCTGATGATGCGTCACAACTATCCTTCAAAAAACATACTTTATGCCATGAGTAAAGCTGTATTTGTCAAATATGACCTTATGCAGTACCAGGCTGATTATTTCAAATCCCTGAAGACTCCTAATCCTTTGATTTTAAAGAGAATGAATGAGATTATGGCCAATTTTATCTGGGACTGGGACGCGTTTTTGGAAAAGTATAGACTGCCATAAGAGCTGTATGGAAGAACTTGATCAGTCACTGGCCAAAGAACCCAAAATCATTTCAAACATTTTTGCCAGAGTTTATACCAATTGGGGAGTAACGGCATTGGTAATTGTTTTTGCCTTGATTGGTATTGTTGGCTTATCAAACGGAAACGTGTTATGCATTATTCCTTTGGTATTAGGCGTTGGCGGACTTACATTCAATTATGGTATTGATGTTGATGTCAACAACAACCGGCACCGTGATTTTGTAAGCATTTTTTTCATGAAGTTCGGAACATGGAAATCGCTGAACCTTTACCCGTACATCACTGTTTTAAAAACCAACAAGGGCCGCTCAGCCTTTGGTGCAATTCCTATAATGACGGGTGCAGCTGCTTTGAGCGCAACATTGAATGCCGATTATTCTGATGGCGAATTCGGTATTTATTTGCTAAACCAAAGCCATTACAAAAAAATAGAACTGGAAATAATGGACGATTTAAAAAAAGCGAACGAGCGGTTGGAATACTTTTCCAGGGCTATGAATAAGGAAATAGCAACTTATAAGCCCGTGCGCATTTCAAAAATAAGGTAATCTTCCCCTTTAGATTTCTTTTGCCAATTCAGTTTTCAACCCTTCTGCCGTACCTTGTTTAAGGTTTAATTTGTTTTCCAAACGTTCGCTAATTGAAAATGTTTTAATGTCATAATAGGGAACATTGTCTTTATAGGCCAAGGCAACAACGGTAGCCTTTGCGCCAACCGGCAGGCGCTGGTTCTCATAATCACCGTGCGAAAATGAAAACGTTTCATCGGTTTTTTGGTAGCCGGGTAAATACAGGCCCTCTTTTGAAAATACAAGGGTAATGACAATGTTGCCAAATTCGTTTTCATTTTCAACTTTGGTAACCATGTTTACATCTTTTGAACGCGGATCATGGTATAGCCTGTCAATATTTGCCCAACCCAGCTTTTTTATGTTGAATACATAACATGTACTGGTATCGATTTGAAATGTGTTTTGGCCTTTTACGGCCGGGCCCCATATCATTCCTGGCTTCTGCTTCCATATGGTTGTTTTGTAACCCTTATAAAAAAAAGTGCTGTCATTGGTGATTTTAACCTTGTTTTTACCAAAGGCCATTTCACTTAGCTCTTTATGAACCGCGTTGTAATTCGCTTTTTTGTTTTCATCGTTTATGTCCCATATTGTAAAACCATTGAAATCGGTCTCATTGCTGGTTGTGGCAATAACCGAGCGCTGCCTGACAAATCCCCGGTCTTTTTTATTTTCAGCCGGGTCAAGCAGCACGGGATCGACCCAATTTACACAGGACGATTCTTCTTTACCATAATATAGAGACATGCCTTGTTTATGCGCATCTGTAGGCATGGTAACATCCAGGCTTTTTTCGCTGGCCAATTGAACAGGTTCGTTCCTGCAGGAAGCTGTTATGTTGATCATGCCCCCTGTTTGTAATATTTCGCCATTGGAGGTGGTTGATAAATTGGCAAATAAAATGTCAGTTGTTTCCAAGGCTTCAAACACCTCCACGTTAACTGGTCCTTCAACCGGCTTGCCGTTTACATCAACAAACGCATTGGCAGGAATTTTTATCGATGTTCCGTTTTTGGCTTTGAGCACCGTATCGCGTATTGGAACAATAGCAAATTGTTGTTTTAAATCGGCAGGGATGCTAACCACGCGGATTTTTGTTTTGAAAACCGGAAGTTTTACAGGTTTGGGTATGGTTTTGATTACCGCTGATGCGTTTTCCCCGCTACCGGTTGTTAGTTCAACCGGAGATTCTTCTTCAACAGGCAGGGTTTTTTGTGCAACAGGAACTTCTGATTTGCGTTCCCAAGCAGTTTCTTTTTTTCCTGAATTGCCGCATCCCACCAGGTATATGGCAATTGTCGTGCATAGCACATATTTCATAACTGACTTTTTATATTAACAGCAAAAAATGAAAAAGGTAACCTTGGGGTTTTAAACTTTTTTATGTACAAGTATGATTTTAACCGGTTCAATATTCCAACCTACTAATGTATATAAGGCGGGTATGGCCGGTTTAACGGCAACAATTCCGTTTTTTTGGATACCCAAAAGCCTGGGCGATTATATAACCAGGTGATTACGAATGAAGGCCCGGCACACATCATTACGGCATTGTTACTCATACCGGTTTAATACTTAGGCCTGCCAGGCAAATAAAAATTATCCCGAACCGTTACCTATAACTTTTCTTTTTTTACCATGTGCCTGTAAGCATACTCATTCCCTCCATAATTAATAAAAACCTGTTCACCCGGAAGTATTTTTTTAATGGTTGAAAATTCCATGATCTCAATTCCGTTTAACCTGGTAAAACAAATTTCGGCATTTGGCTCGTCAGAATGATTAATCAATGAGCCAATTCCCAGACAAAGAGCCGAATATTTTTTATTATAGATAAACGTATATCTATCCACATCAGGACAAAGGCTTACTTCTTCATCCTTTGCCTTTATAAAATATGCCTGGTGAATTACCGTTCCTTTTTTTATTTTTTTTGTTGCAAACACGCCTCTTCCCATTGACCTGGTGACTCTTACTACTAATTTTTTGTGTGTCATTTTTTGTCGATTATCCCAATTTAAAATATTGCTTGGCCATATCGGCCACATCACTACCAATAGCCAGGCTTGCGGTGGCCGCTGGCGATGGTGCATTTAATACGTGTATGCTGTTTTGAAAATACTCAATGCGAAAGTCGTCACGCGTGTCGCCATTGCGGCTCAATAACAAAGCGCGCACCCCTGCCGACTCGCTTTCCACAATATCAGAACTTGTGAGTGATGGAATCATGCGCTGCAGGGTTTTTAGGAACAACCGTTTTGAAAAGGCCCTGCGGTACTCGTTAATACCAAATTTCATGTTACCGAAAAACAATTTCCAGGTACCTTTATAAGTAAGCGCATCGGCCGTATCGCGCATGCTGAAAGATGTTTTCCTGTAACCCTCCCGCTTGAACGTAAACACGGCATTGGGCCCGCATTCAATGTGACCGTTCACCATGCGTGTAAAATGTACACCCAGGAATGGAAAATCGGGGTTAGGTACAGGATAAATCAGGTTTTTTACCTTGTGATGCGCACGGTCAGTCAGTTCGTAATAGTCGCCACGGAAACCCACCACCTTTTCTTTCAGTTTCACACCGTCCTTTTTGGCAATCCTGTCGGCCTGCAGCCCGCAGCAGTAAATTACATAACGGGCCTCGTACCTGTGTTGTTTTGACGTATACAATGCCGAATGGTTCTCAAAGTGCACAATATCGGTCACCGATTCGCCCAGCACCAGTTTGCTTTCTTGTTGAACACCCAAGCCAACCTCAACCATTTTTTCGGTAGCACCGCGGTAGTCAATAATACCCGTACAGGGCACCCACAACCCGGCAATGCCTACGCAAAAAGGTTCGTGCTCCCTTATTTGTTCGGCATTTATTTTTTCAAGGCCTTCAATTTTATTTTCAAGACCCGTGTTATAAATACGTTCAAGATTCCCCAACTCGCTTTGATGCGTGGCTACAACTATTTTACCGCATATATCGTGCTTAATGTTATGCTCTTTGGCAAAAGCCACCAATTCATGCCTGCCGTTTACACAGTTTACCGCTTTTTTGGAACCGGGTTTATAATAAAGCCCACTGTGGATCACACCTGAATTGTGACCGGTTTGGTGGTCGGCCAGTTTGTTTTCTTTTTCAATTAAAACTATTTTGAGGTTAGGGTAACGCTTTTGCAGTTTGTAAAAAGTAGCTGCGCCCACAATGCCGCCTCCAACAATGGCTATATCGTATGATGATTGCACGGATTAATTTTGGGGTGAAAATACTAATAAATATGGCCACTGATTACGCAGATATCCACAGATTTCAACTTTTTAAACCACATAGGGCATACAGAGCAGTCGCCAGGCGACTAAAGCAAACAAGGTTTTATTCAATTTTAATAGATTTGATTTCCCTCCCTTTACTATGTGGTTAAAGGCACTAGAGAATCTCCGCCACTACGAAATTACTTCCCCCAACAAATATCAGGTCGCCTGTTTTATATCGCTTTTTAGCTTCACCAAGCGCTTTTTTTACCGATAACCACGCATTTCCTTTCAGTTTGAATTTTGCCGCGTGTTGCTGCAGTACGGTTGCAGGAAGCGCACGGTTGGTATTGGCATTGGTAAAATAATACATGGCTTTTTTGGGAAGCAGTTTAAGTATGGCCTCTAAATCCTTATCGTTTGCGAAACCCAGGACAATGTGTAGGGTTGTATATTTTTCCTGGCGAAGGTTCTTCACCACTTCTTTTATACCTGCTTCGTTATGGCCAATGTCGGCAATTATGTACGGATTTTTTGCAACAGTTTGCCACCGGCCCATCAAAGCGGTATTGGTAACAACCTTTTCAATGCCACGCAAAACTGTTTTTTGCGGAATGGAATAACCTGATTGATTAAGCACCTCAACCGACTTTAAAACCGTACGAAAATTTTTGGGTTGATACGTTCCTTTTAATTCAGATTTTAAATTGGCCGGAGGCTTTAATTTATCGGCAAAAAACAACGGGCTTTCATTTTGTTCTGCCGCTTTTTGAAATACTTTTTTTACCCGGCCTTTTGCCTCCCCCACAACAACCGGAATGCCGGGTTTGATGATGCCTGCTTTTTCAAAGGCTATTTTTTCCAATGTGTTTCCAAGGAACTGCATGTGGTCCTTGCTTATATTGGTGATTACGCTTAAATCGGGGAACACAATGTTAGTGCTGTCAAGACGACCGCCCAAACCAGTTTCAACAATAGCAATGTCAACTTTCTTATCGCCAAAATAACGCAGGGCCATTACGCATGTTAACTCAAAAAAGGAAGGCTGAATGCGTGCAATGTCAGTGGCATGTTTTTTTACAAAATCAACCACGTATTTTGTGTCAATTGGTTTGCCGTTTATTTTAATGCGCTCGCGGAAATCTTTTAAATGCGGTGAAGTATACAAGCCGGTTCTCCAGCCCAATTCATAAAACACAGAAGCCAATATGTGTGACGTGGATCCTTTACCGTTGGTGCCTGCAACATGTATGCATTTTAAACCAATATGCGGATTACCACAGGCCTTTGCCAACGCATACGTATTTTGTAAACCGGGTTTGTATGCTGCCGCACCTATTTTGTGAAAAACGGGAGTTTGTGAATACAAAAAATCAATGGCCTGCTTGTAGGAAAGTATTTGCTTTTTTTTAACCACACGTAAACGAAAAATTATTTACTGTGGTAAAGATATGTAAATAAGTTATCAGTATATTGGTATATCAGACCCGGTAACGGATACACTGAAACTGGTTAATTATATGGTGAATAGGGCTACCAGGGCTTTATTTTGTTTTCAAGCACGTCCATTAACACATTGTGCTGATTCATGCTCATTGCACACAAATAACGAATGACTAATAACCTTAAACTATTGCTTACGCTAATGCAACTTAAAGTTAATGGTAACCGAACCTTTTTGCTCAATATCGGCACTGTTGTCAACATTCCACACAACCCGTTTGGCTGCCCGCTTTGCCCGGTCGCGCAAATCTTTATTGCTGGTATTGGTAAGACTTTCATTGATAGCCGTGCGAATAACGTGACCGTTTTGATCAACCCAAATATCAACCACCACTTTACCCTCGGCATTAAAGCCGCCCTCAACAACGGGTTTTTCCAATAGTGTTCGGCCTTCAAGATAGGAAGTGCCATTTCCGAAAGTGCCCGGGCCATTATGGGGACCATGACCATCGCCTTTTTTACCACCGTCACCCTTACCGTCACCGTTGTTGTTACCCCCGCCTGAACCTTCTTCACTCATACCGCCAAACAACGCGTTGGGGTTCGAAGGTTTGGTGGTATTGGGTTTTGTTGAATTATTGGTTGAAGTAACGGGTTTGGTATTAACGTTGTTTGGCCTGTTTATTTCAGGTGCGTCTTTTTCGTTCTCGGTCAATGTAGGTGCCGAAGCTTCACTTTTTACCGGGTTGGGGTTGGTTTTTTGGGAACCACCGCTGCCGCCACCGGCATATGGATTGCCCAGTTCAAGCTCAACCAGCACATCGCTTGGAAGCGGCACAGGTTTATACAGGTACACGAACATCATGGCCACAATTATACCGCCCACAATCATCAGCGCGAAGAGAAGCGCCTTTACCTGGTTTATATGATTTTTTTCTTCTATTTCGGCATACATATTCATGGCCAAGATAACGGGTTGCCCACTAAAATGGTTACAAGTGAAGGTGTTATAATTAACAAAAGGAGTGTGAAAAAGATTGGTTTTGAAGAAGATATGCATACTCAACCACAAGGTATGAGGTACGGAACTTCAGGCATTTAAGGGATTTTTTTTTTGCGAAACGGCTTAAAACGGAACATTGTAAGCATTTAAGCGCAGGCTATGGAGAAATACTTTTATGATACCTGAAACGGAGCTTTGAACCTACTGACTTATGTGAGCCGTAAACAGTTCAACTTATTCTTACTGACTAACCCTGCAGGGGGATAGAAGCGGGAGCCCGGCCCTGGAGAGATTCAAAATTTAGAAATTCACAGAATTTAAATAGTGAATTTTAGATCTTATATTTTGAACTCTCCAAAGGGCAGCCCAATTTTAAAACTTAACTATAAATAGCTCCTCCAACCGAATCTTTTTTTGCGCCTGTAACACTGCTAAGTGAATTTACTTTATTGTGCAAACGCAAATATCCCAGGTAGGCGAAAATCAATGCTTCTTTGAAATCAATGATTTCAGGTTGCGGTGCAATAATGGCGGCATTTGTTTTTTGATGGATAAGCTGCATTAAAAATTTATTGTGCGCACCGCCACCGGTAACCAGCACCGTAGCGCCCTTTGTTTTGATGGCTGCCGAAATTTGTATGGCTATATGCTCATAATACGTACGCAATACGTTTGAAACGTTTTTGTGCGCCCGCAAATGCGGCATAATTTCTTTTTCGATCCACTCGCGCCCCAATGATTTTGGTGCGCGTTTTTTATAATATGGTAAACGGTTTAATGCATGCAGCAAGGCGGGAATAAGCCGCCCTTTTTTACCGGTTTCACCATTGCGGTCAAATTCTTTTCCTGCCGTATACATGAGCACATTGACTGGTAAATTGCACGGACCAATGTCCCATGCAATGCGTTTATTGTTTTGTTTTACTGAAATGTTGGCAATGCCGCCCAGGTTCAGGCAATAGTCATATTGTGCAAATAAAAACTGGTCGCCAACGGGAACCAGGGGCGCTCCCTGTCCGCCCAGGGCCACATCGGTACTGCGGAAATCACACACAACAGTAAGGCCAGTAACTGCGGCAATGTGCGAACCTTTACCAATTTGCAGGGTGTAGCTTTTACCGGGATTATGGTATACGGTATGCCCGTGTGAGGCTATGGCTTGTGGTTTAGGAAGACGGTATTCTTTCAAAAATTTATTCACCGTGTAGCCAAAATAATAACCGAGTTCGGCATCCAACTCCAGGAGGTCAGGCGTACTTAAGGTCATATTGTTTTTAAGGCGATTCTTAAGGGAATCAGGATATTTATACGTTTTGGAGGCAACTATTGTATAGCTGTTTTTTTCGCCAAAACGGCAGTAGGCCACGTCCAAACCGTCAACCGAAGTTCCTGACATTAACCCTATGATGGAATAGCTTTTTGCCATAGTGTAATTTTAGTTTGTAAATTGACCTATACGTGATGCATGTATGTATTATGAAACTCAACACATAAATGTGAACCTGATTAACAGATACATGGTCAGTATTGCCACTTCCAAGCGAAAAATGTCTGCCGACTATTTTTCACGAGGAATTGGTATAAAAATATATCTTTGTCAACGTTAAAAAACAATTTTACAAATGAATTTTGAACTTTCAGAAGAGCATATCTCAGTACGCAACGCAGCGCGTGATTTTGCGCAAAATGTATTGAAACCTGGCGTAATTGAACGCGACACTCATCAAAAAGTGCCCCTTGAGGAGTTAAAGCAATTGGGTGAACTTGGTTTTTTGGGTATGATGGTTGATCCCAGGTACGGTGGGAGCGGAATGGACGCTATATCATACGTGCTTGCCATGGAGGAAATTTCAAAGATTGATGCCTCCACCTCCGTTTGCATGAGCGTAAACAACTCACTTGTTTGCTGGGGACTTGAAACGTTTGGAACCGAAGAACAAAAACAAAAATACCTTGTGCCATTGGCAAAAGGGGAAAAAATTGGCGCTTTTTGCTTGTCGGAACCCGAAGCCGGGAGCGATGCTACCAGCCAACGCACCACTGCAGTTGACAAGGGCGATTATTATTTGCTGAACGGAACAAAAAACTGGATTACCAATGGCAGTACGGCAAGTACGTACCTGGTAATTGCACAAACCTATCCCGAAAAAGGACACCACGGTATTAATGCATTTATTGTGGAAAAAGGCATGCCTGGATTTGTGGTTAGTGCAAAAGAAGATAAGCTTGGCATACGCGGAAGCGATACGCATACATTGTTGTTTAACGATGTAAAAGTTCCTAAGGCTAACAGGATTGGTGAAGATGGTTTTGGATTTAAGTTTGCCATGAAAACACTTTCTGGTGGACGCATTGGTATTGCATCACAGGCGTTGGGCATTGCATCGGGCGCATATGAATTGGCTTTGGCCTATTCAAAAGAGCGCAAAGCGTTTGGAAAACCCATAAGCGAACATCAGGCCATACAATTTAAACTGGCCGATATGGCTACCGAAATTGAGGCAGCGCGCAACTTGTGCCTGAAAGCAGCCTGGTTAAAAGACCAGCATAAAAATTATGACCTTGCCGGCTCCATGGCGAAATTATATGCCTCAAGCGTAGCCATGCGCCATACGGTTGAGGCCGTGCAAATACATGGTGGATACGGTTACGTAAAAGAATACCACGTTGAGCGGCTGATGCGCGATGCAAAAATTACGCAGATTTACGAGGGCACGTCAGAAGTGCAACGGATTGTTATTTCAAGGGCGGTGCTGAAAGGATAACGAAGATACAAAGGATAACGAAGATACAAAGAAACACCGAGAATATTAATTTAATAGCATAATATGAGAAAGCCGGATACTGTATACTGTTCCGGCTTTTTTTATTTGATGTTTAAACCTTGTAAGGCATTTAAAAACGCTTCCCCTTCAAAAACCCGGTATCCTTGTGCCTCTGTATCACAACTAATCTAAATCCAGTTCATCAATTCCCTCTATTTCATTACTACCGCCATTTGCTTTTTTGCGGTCATGGTGTGCCTTTACTTTCTTTTTATGTTCTTCCCATTTGGGCAATTGATCAGCGGTAAGAATGCTTTTTACGCTTTCATCAAACGTACGCATATGCACTTTGGCTTCTTCATGCAGTTTTTTGCGTTCTTCCTTATCCTGCGTATTGCGGGCCTTTTCACGAATAGGTTTCATGTTGTTCATGCGGGTCAAAGCGAACCCTTCAAATTTTACTTTTTGGTCTTCATTCAGCCCCAATTCCTTTTGGGCACGCTCGGCCTGGCGCTTGGAAGCTTCCTCGGGTGTCATTTTAGGATGCTCACCTTTTGGTGGTGGTGGATTGTCACCATTGGTTGTTTGGGCATGAACCCCCATACTTATAACGGCCGCAAATAGGGCCAATGCAATTCCTTTTTTCATAATGTTCAAGTATTTAAGTGTTTACAGAAGTTTGACTGCGTACAGCTGAAAAGGTTTAAACGGGCATTGCAAAAAGTTTGAGGTTTGGAGTTCAAGGTTCAGGAACTTCGGGCTTAACGTTTTGGACGAACGAAACAATATGGGGCATGGTACCGTCTGCTGGGGGCCTTTAAAGATTTTCTGGCGAAGCATGTGGGTTCGGAATGCGAAATCCGAAATTGTTAGAGGCGTTCTTCCTTATTTCAAACTGTTATGGAGTTACCGACTTCAACCTCAAACTTTCAGGCTTAAATCCCCAACACTTCCTTCAGTTTCGCATAACCTTGTTTGCTCACAGGAACTTTTGTTCCGTTCCTTAAAATAAGCATATGGCTTTCCTTGCCGTATTTATCAATTTTGGTTACCTGGTTTACATGCACCATCCATGAACGGTGTACACGTACAAATTGCGTTTTATCCAGGTGGTCCTCGTAAAACTGCATGGTGCGGTTTTTTAAATAGGACCCTTCGGCCGTGACAATTTTTACAAAATCATCTTCACTTTGCATATACTGTATTTCATGTACGGGAATTATTTTGACCTTAGTACCTGTTTTTACCACAATGCGGGTGGGTGTATCTCCGGTACCAACCAGGTTTTGAATGGCCGGCTGTGCGTTAAACACCGCATTTTTTGCATGGGCATCCAAAAATTTCTTCACCGCTTTGTCCAGGCGTTCTTTCGAATAGGGCTTTAACAAATAATCGGTTGCGTTTTTTTCAAACGCTTTAATGGCATATTCGTCAAAAGCGGTTGAAAAAATAATGGCCGGATTTTCATCAATAAGTTCCAGCATTTCAAACCCGTTGATTTTTGGCATTTGAATGTCAAGAAAAACCAAATCGGGTTTATGGGTGTCAATGGCCTTTACGCCCTCAAACCCATCGTTACATTCCTCAACAATTTCCAGTTCCTTATACGAGCTTAAATACGAACGTATCAATTCACGGCTCAGGGGCTCATCGTCAATGAGTATTACTTTTATCATGATACAACTGGTGTTTTTAATGTTGTAATAAAAATATTCCCGTTTGTTTCGGTTTGCAACAAATCGTTCCGTGCAAACAATAAGTACAGTCTTCGTTTAATGGCATTCAGGCCAAAACCCGTACCCGATTGTGGCAGCATTTCACGGTCAAAGGGATTTGTTGTTTTTACCATTACCATGTTGTTTTCAAGATGTGCATCAAGCGTTATGGTCACTTTTTCGGTGGTCCCGTACAAGCCAAACTTAATGGCATTCTCTACAATAGGCTGCAACAACAACGTTGGGATTTTTACGCTCAACATGTCATCGTTTACATGCACATGTACATCCAGCCGATGCCCAAACCGTACCTTTTCAATTTCAAGGTACAATTGCAGGTAGGCTATCTCCTCCTCAAAAGTTACACCTTGTTCATCGGCTCTCTTTAAGGTCGTTCTTAAAAAATCGGATAGCTTTTGCACCATGGTACGCGCTTCTTCTGGCCGCGTAGCAATGAGTGCGCTTATTGAATTTAAGCTGTTGAATAAAAAATGCGGCTGGAATTGTTGTTGCAATTTATGCAATTCGGCCTCGCGCATCATTTCATTTATTTCATCCTGGCGGGCCTTGTCGTTGGATGCTTCCCTGTTTTCGCCCAGCAGAATAAAACTGTGTGCCATGAAACCAATAATGAGAAACGATGCAAGCAATAAAAACGGGTAAGTCAATTCAAACGCTTCCCATTCACCTGGCGCATATATAAGAAAAACTGAATTGACATAAAAAAACAAACGCAGGTGAAGATAGGTCAGCACAGCGCTCATCAAAAGTGCATAAGCCGATTTAAAACGCGAAGGCGTATGCATACTCAATGCCATGACTGCCGTCCAGCAAAAAAGCAAAATGGTTACAACAAAAATTACCGGTATGGTGTTAGCAAGTTCTTTTGGAAACTGAAGACTGTTCCTGAAATATGTCCATAGAACAGCATAACTGCAAATTAGCGTAATGCCTCCGGGCAACCACAATTTACGTACACGTGTTAAATTCATTATACAAGTGTTGTTAAACTCAATTTTTGTTCAAACTGTTTGCTGCGCTCCTTTACAAAATTAGTATAGGTTTCGGGTTCATCCACCTCAGTGGTCAATGAAAAACATTGCGTGCCGCTGGCCAGCTCTTTCAAGGGCACAATGGCCGCTGTTCCAATAAAGATCCATTTACGCAACAGGTTATTGCTCCCTGTAAAGCTTACCTGTTGTTTATGGCCAATAGCCTGTGCTTTTTCAAAGGCTTCGGTTTCATTTGCGGCCTCAACAAGCCTGACCTGTTCGTCAAACTGTGCCGAACGTTTTCCGGCAATTTCAATTCTGAAAACGAGTTTTATTGTATACCACATGGGATTTGAAATTTAAGGTTTGAGGTTGGTGTGAGCCTACGGGCGTGAATTGTGATTGGCATTTGGTACAATTAAGGTTGGACATGAAAATGTGTTATTTTATTGGTTGTGTCAGCCGTATTTCTGAAGTTACGCTTTTGCCTATTAATTTATTCATCTGCCAGCTAATTATTGGTAACTCCGTATATCAATCCCGCCAAACATGCAAAATCCTGTCAGCATTAAGGTTTTGGTATTTTCAGTAGTTGTATTCGGGCGTTTGTCATCCATGCCACCCATAATGGTTGTCACGTCTGACTTGATGTTCCAGTTTGCGGGCACAATTATTTTAAGGCCTCCAAAAATATTGGTTACATCCAATACGGCCCTGTCAACAATATCGGCCTGTGTCAGGTCAAGTTCTGCCCCTCCAAAAATGCCTACCACTTCGCCACCCCTGAAATTTTTTGAAAAAATTTTGCGCTTACTGCCTCCAAAAATGGAAACAATGTCTAAATCATCATCACCGCTTGCTGTTTTAATGCCATCGTGGTTCCAAAACGACTCATCACCCCGTTTAAGTACGGCCCGCAGCACCAACAATATTCCCAATAAAATGAGCAATAAGGGCCAGCGGTATTGGCGCATTTCAGGCCCTACACCCGGTAAATCGCCCAGCATAAATACACCACCCAAAATTATGGGTATCATCCAGGCAAAACCTTTAAAACGACTTTGTATGCCTATGAATAAACCTATTAAAATAACGATGCTTTTCCAACTGAACAGCCAATGCGGCACAGCCAGCACCTGCATTTTATGCAGCAACCAAACTGCACCGGTTCCAATCACAAGCGCCCCTATCAATAAAAGACTGCGTCTGTTTGTTTGTACTTTCATTTCATCCATGACAATTAATTTATGTTGTAAAAGTATGCGGTTAGGGCCGGCCGGCCAAGGAGTTTGAGGCTTGCAAGGGATTAAAACCGGTGAGCGCTGGTGAATGGTCGGTAAGCGCGGTCTGAGACTGTGATAATAGTGTTATTGGTTATCTGTATCAGGGATAAGGGCATGACTTTTAAGCCCGTTTTATTGGGTGTTGTTACCTGGTGTTTTTACAGCTGCCTTTAAATCTCTTACAATGTCGTATATTTGCTGTAATTTCAAAGGAGAATTGTCCGAGTGGTTGAAGGAGCACGCCTGGAAAGTGTGTATACGGGAAACCGTATCGGGAGTTCGAATCTCCCATTCTCCGCAAAATTTAAATGCCATGCTAACGTGTGGCATTTTTATTTTCAATGGCTTCCATCGATCACTTAACGTATAAAACCTGTCGGCAATAATTGGTGAATTCCTCTTCGTTAACAGAATATTTCAATTTCCTGACTGTTAACAGTGCAAACTTGAGATGGATTAGCATGGGGCTTCTTCAACATAAAAGCTTACCTTGCCTTTGTGTTTTATCCAGGCGGCCTTTATTTCCTTCTCAGGGGCTTGAAGGTCGAAGTGGATGGTTTTTAACATGTGTTGCATGGTGTTAAGACGTATCGCGCGCTCGGGCTGGGAATTGTACAAACCGTATTTATAATACACACTAACCAGCGCCCTGTTTTCTCCTTCGCCAATGCGCAGTTTTAACTTTTTGCCCGGCTCAATGTATTCGAGTAACAGTAACATCTCATCATTCTTTTTTTGCATAATCATTTTACGCACCTGGTGCAACTGATTTATAAATGTGTTCAGGTTTACTTCAAAAACTTCCATATACTAAAATCAGCTAAATATACCAGCAAAGACCCTCTTATCCTTAAGGATTTGAAAAACTCCGTAGAAATACGCCCAAATTCCGTAGAAATACGCTCCTTTTTCAGGACTAGCTTTTCAAATTAAAAATATTTTCCCATAATGGTGATTTTTTTGAATTTAACGATAGGTTGAATCCAGCTTATTCACGCTGTTTAACAATTGCTTTTAAAAATGTTAAACAGTATGGAATGATTGTTGGTTTCCTTGCGGTTACCATGGAAAAAACGATTCGTGTTAAGGGAAAAGCCATCCATACCAAAGGCAGCAAAAAACTGTTCAAAAACACTGTACTTGAGTTATTGACCCATACCAGTCCGCGCGTTACCTTGCTTACCTATGTGCCATTTGTCATAATACTGACCTGGCTCGGAATATCCTACACCCGGCTAAGTCCCGCAGCCAATATTGCTTTGTATGTAGCTGGTGTTTTCAGTTGGTCCTTAACCGAATATTTACTTCATCGGTTTTTATTCCACCTTCAAAAAGGATTCGGAGGAAAAATCGCGTATTTATTGCATGGTGTTCACCATGAATACCCTAAAGATTATTCGCGCCTGTTTATGCCGCCACTGCCTGGCTCCATAATTATTCTTTCTATTCTTGGTTTTCTTTTCCTTTTTATTGATGTAAATGCGTTAATGGTTATGGCAGGCATGGTTAACGGTTACCTGATTTATTCAATCCTGCATTACCGCATTCATGCGTATCCTCCTTCCAAACGTTTCAGGCGAATGTGGTATTACCACACCAACCATCATTATAAAGACCATGACTCGGCCTACGGGATCACAAGTAAAATATGGGACCGTGTATTTGGAACCTTGCCTAAAGAGGATAAAAGAAAATCGTAACCGCGTTATTTCAACATCCGGATTCCGCACGCAAAATGACCTGTATTCCCAAGGGGGCCGTCCAGTAAAACAAATCCCGATTTTTTATACATGCCTATTGCCGTTTTGAACTCAGGAACCGTTTCAAGGTAAATTCTGCTGTAACCGCTTTCGTATGCAAACGCAATGCAACACCCGAGTAATTTTTTACCAAGGCCAATACCGCGCGCTTCAGGAAGAATATACATTTTAACCAATTCACACGTACCATCGGGCAGCCCATTACTCGGATAAATTCCCGAGCCTCCCACGATTTTTCCATTGAGCAACGCAATAAAATAACCGCTTTTTTCCACCGTATAAAATTCATACATGGATTTCAGGCTCTCATCATGGTATGCGGTACCAGGGTGTGTAATGCCATGCTCCTCAAGCACCGTTCTAATTACTTTTTCAATTTCGGGATCGTCAGCCTGTTCTATTTTCCGAATTTCTAAATGCACAAACGCTTTTTATTATTTCTTAAACGCCTCATTAAATTGGAAATTGAAAATTGTCGGTTACAGTCATTCAATAACCTAAACCAAAGGTAAGCAAATTACCAATATCCCTAAATTATCAGGCTTAGTAAAGCCCTGAACTCATCGAGGGTCAGGCTAAGTGAAATGTTTTGTTCCATTTGAATTATTTTTTATCAAATGAACGTAAAACATGGGCCTTTTTCTCCCTTCGTGAGGGTTCGCGTTTGCAGGGCAGTTATTTCTTTGTGCTTAACTCCTTGTTTATGCTGTTTGTAACAGAAGGAGCTTATTGAAAACAGCCGTTAGTTCCTTTTTATTGCGCAGCCGTTCGGACTTAAACTGGCCTAATTTCTGTCTTAATGTTTCAGCACTGTAACCGGTCAGGATTGAAAACGCTTCACCGGCATCGGTATTGTTTAAGTATTCATCGTTTAAGAAAACGCGTTCTTTTTGCAGAAAATAAATAAGAACTGCCGTTTCTTCCTGTGTCAAAGCAATTTTATTGTCGTCTCTTTCACGTTTTATTTTCCCTTTTCTTGCAGCCTTTTGGGTTTCCTCCTTTTTACTTTCTTCAATCCATTCGAGTATGGTTTTGCTTTGCTTTTCATCCAGCAGGCTATCCTGCCATTTTCTTAACGTTAGTGTCAAATATTTTAAGTACTCTTTTAAATTTCCTTCAAATGTTCTTTCAAGGTGATAGTTTAAAAATGATTCATAATGCACCAAATCCAATAATAAAAGCCGGTAAACAAAAAACATATCATGGGTGCTGTCTACTTTTTCGGCTACATGATCTGCCCAGGTATCGCACCATACATCTGTCTGGCTACCCTTAATGGTAAAATTGACAAAACGATTTGGTTTTTCTTGCAGCAGTTCCTCCATGCTTGCCTTACCATAACTTTCCAAAAGTTCAATTTCCCTGAGCCGGAGATTTTGTCCCATTAAATAAAGAAAAACGATTTGTTGGTAATCCTCATACTGTTCAGGTAGGGTCAGTTTAACAAGGGGTGATAGTGATTTAAAATTCAGTTCGTAGGCTTATTCAGTTCCATGTTTTAAATTTAGAACGTAAAAATAAGGGATGGATTTAATGGGTTTCCGGCAATTTGCCGGTATTTCACGTTTTTTATAGGTAGTGGTAGTTTTTTTTAGGTAAAAGATTCGTATGGGGAAAATTAGGCCGCCAATAGACGCCAGTTAGACGTCAACAGACGTCTGAGACGTCTTTACCGAGCGCAATATAAAAGCAGTAAAGATAGCGAAGTTAGCATTAGAAGTTATTAACATTTGCTGGAAGTCAATCTTTAGCTTCCATTTACCAACAACCGTGTTAAGCCGAGTTTTAATATTGCTAATGGTGGTATTTATCGTCAAGGGGGAACCTGCCTTTGGGCAAAGCAGTCCTTTTTACAATCCTAATCCTCCTATAAAATATGGGGGCAAATTGCCTGTCACCCCTAAATTTGAGGATAAAAGCAATAAAAACCAAAACATTTTACCAAATTATGGTGATTCCGTTAGGAAGATTGCCCGGTATTATATGACGCCTGATAAAGCTCCAGTTATTACGCGATACAGTTATGCTTTTGAATATGCTTCGAGTATCAATACCAATAATAATGTCAATGGTCCTAGCTATAAAATGGGGGCCTCTATTGAGGATAGGATGAAAGCGAATTTTGATTATATACAAAAACAAGATAAACAACAACAAATCCGTTATGAGGAACTTGCAAAAGCATTGAATGAACTTAAGCAAGAATCGGTAACACCAAATAAACCGACAAACATTAATCCATATACGTCACCAGAGTTTTTATCGGCAACAAAATCTTATACAACTGCATTGCAAAACCTGAAAGATATGCTTGCAGGTAAGCAAAAAACTTCGGTTGCAGATGCTTATTTCACTATTGAAAATGCCTATGGAGAAACTTATCTTTCAAAAAAGGAATTTGGTGGCGTAATAAAGGAATCGGCAGACTTTATCAAAAAATGGATGGTCCAAAATGGCCTTAATCCTGCCAGCAATGCATCAGTTCATTTAGCCATTCAACGTTTTATGGGTGACACTTTGACAATCACATCAAAATCGGTTGAGGGGAAAACGATAACAAAAAAACATTTTCCGTATACATATGACTTCGATGATTTTAAAGGTGAAAGGGATTTTAGAAATTATTTTTCGACCAAATGTTTGGCAACTGGAAGCGGGCAATGCAATAGTATGCCGGTTGTTTATTTGGCACTGGCTGAAGCATTGGGCGTTAAAGCTTATTTAACCTTTGCTCCTTATCATTCTTTTGTCAAATATCCTGCTGATGGGATGATTCATAGTTATGAACCTACTTCCAATTGGAGCATAACAGACGAGTGGTATATGGAACATATGTTCATCAGCGATATTGCCGTTCAAAAAGGCACTTATCTTGATACATTAAACTCAAAGCAAATTGTTGCCGATTGTGTAATTGATCTGGCTTGGGGATACATGCAAAAATTCGGCCCTGCTGATGGAAAATTTGTAAAGGAATGCCTTAATACAGCATTACCTTATTTTCCAAAGGAAAATAATATATATGCCTATTTTGTATTCAGCGATTATATGTTGAGGAAATTAGAAGTGCTAATGCGCAAGCATAAAATAACCCGCTTTGAAGACGTAAAAAAGATACCTGAAGGAAAAAAACTCTATGATGCCATGTTGCAAAACGAACAAACCATTACCGAGCTTGGTTGGCAGGACCAACCCAAGGAGCTTTATGACAGGATTATGGAAGAACAGGAATTCAAAGGGCGAAGGCAGGCATGCACAGGCTTTGATACAAAACAGAAACGCAGTTTATTCAGCACTACAATAAAATAAAAATATGAAAATTAAATTCATCCTTGGCCTATTACTTTTATGCAACCTCACCAATGCACAGGTAGTAACTGATAGCGTAGCAATTAAAAAATCTTGCTTTCAATCGGCAAGAAATGAAATTAAGGATATGCTGGATGGTAAAACACCTCTGAATTATGAGAAGGCCGTTTTTATCATGGAAAACGCCTGGAGCGGCAACACGCTTTCCTATGAAGCATATCAAAATACGCTGGAATATTATACAGATATAATTAAAGATTTAAGCAACGTCTTTAGAGGCCAACCTGAAATTGAAAAATCATTCATTAAAACCGAAGAAATGCAATTTCAACAGTATGAAACGGCTTTAATGAATTATACCATTTTCAAATTCATTAATGATACTACCTATTTTTTGAATCAATACGATACAGTGACCCAAACCATGTTTATTGAGCAGAATTTGCCGTTTACGTATTCTTTTTCTGACCCATTCGGAACAACCGATTGGAAAAATACGCAACTCATACATTTAATGCAGACAAAAAAAGGTAACTGTTTTGCCCTTGCTTCTATGTTCAAAGTACTGGCCGACCGGTTAAATAGCAATGCCCAACTATGTACAGCACCCGGTCATATTTACATACGCCATGCCAACGAAAAAGGCATTTATTTTAATGTAGAATTGGCTACCGGAACGTTTCCCGGAACGGGTAGCTTAAAAACGCTCACTTACTCAATTAGCAGTTTAGGCAATATTGAATGACAATGTTCAATTGTAAATCGGGAAATGATGGTGTTGAATTCCCGTACCAACCAATGGTTCGGTTTTGATTTCCTAATTTTTAGATTCATTCTGTTATGCGGATACCTATCATGCAAACATCATCCACCTGCTCCAGTTCGCCTTTCCAATTTTCAAAAATTTCGCCTATGCGCAAGTATTGCTGGTCCATAGGTTTGTGTAAAACCGACTCAAGCATTTTTTTTATGTTGGCCGCCTTGAATTTTTTTCCTTTTTCACCACCAAATTGGTCCTCATACCCATCGGTAAACATATACAAACAATCGCCAGGCTCAAGTTTGATTGTGTGTGTTGTAAAATTTTTCTGGCTGGAGTGGTTTCCTATAGGTTGCTTGTCAGGTCTTAAATCAATCCATTCTGCATTTAAATCCATATTATTTCCACGTTGTTGAAATGCCTGCTCAAGCGTTTGGGATGATGTGTGCTTTTTACCAACCAGCTCCTTTTGCTCATTGACCCGTAACGGTTCATAAACTGTTTTTTGGTTTAGCCGTGTGCGTTGGTTGCGCATAATCCATAGTCCATTGTTAGCACCCGACCAGGCCAGTTCCCTGCTTTTTAATTCGTACACGCCAATTGAAATGTCCATGCCGTCTTTCACATAATCGTCATTGGTTTTTCCTTCCTGCATATCACTGTGTGCAAACGTTTCAATTACAAGTTCCCGCGCTTTATCCAGGATAAGGCCGGGGTTGGTAAGGTGAAATTCGTTTATAGCGCGCAACAGTGCGTTGGAGCACACTACGCTCACCATGGCTCCCGGCACCCCGTGCCCGGTACAGTCAGCTGCTGCAAAAACAGCATATTCTTTCCCGTTTTCGGTTACCCTTTCGAAAAAATAAAAATCACCGGCAATTATGTCCTTGGGTTTATACAAGACAAACGAATCGGGAAATGTTGTTTTCATATATTTTACCGAGGGCAAAATAGCTTCCTGGATGCGTTTGGCGTACTTGATACTATCGGTAAGGTCTTTGTTTTTTTCAGCCAGCATTTTCTGAAAAATTGCGCGCTGGGCCACAAAATAAAGCAGTAAGGCGAACACAATGCTTGAAATTACAATTGTGTTCATACCGTAAAACATTACCACAATGTTGCGGGCAATGGCAACATCGTGTTTGGGAAGCGTAACTTCAAGAACGGCAGCAATGGCAACAACCGTTAAAAAAAGTCCAAACAAAATGCGTGCTATGCGCTGAGTATAAAACATAAGCGCACCCAACGGACATAAGATGCTTGCCAACACCACCCCACTGGCCGAATAAAATCCCCCTAAAGCCAATTGGGTTCCAAAAGGCAAAAACAAAATAAGAATGAGCTGGACCATCCTGAACGGATTATAATTTTTTGTTACATAAAATACCGCAAGGTTTACAAGTGAAAGAACGACATAACTCAACACAACCGTACCCCCCAGCTTAAACCCGAGTGTAAAATACAAAACAGACCATATAAGCCCGAAGAATGCTGTTAGAAGCAATACGCGTACAAGAATAATCCTGCGTAGTTTTTCATCGCGATCAAGGTCATCAAACCCAAATATGCGGGCAATCCGGTATTTCTTTTGTTTCCTGCTCAAATTTTTCCTATACGCTTAAGATAAAACACCCATA
>DASPJQ010000883.1:0-1309 GCA_035628535.1 Flavobacteriales bacterium
TTGTAATCCCATGCCAGTAAATCACCGTGTACTTTGGAACACCTGTGCTGTGAGAATAAACCAACAAGCAAAACCGATAGAAGAAATACCCGCAAACCCTTCATTTTAACAGCAATTTGGCAAAAATATGCTTACCCCGTGCAACTTTTTATCGCTAATTTGGGTCTCTAAATTGTAAACTCAATGACTGATGAGGAGTTAATCGAGGGATGTAAAGCTCGCAATCCACTGTCGCAAAGGCAATTGTACGATAAGTACAGCCGTAAAATGATGGGGGTTTGCATGCGTTACATGAATAACCGCGATGAGGCTGAAGACGTGTTGCAGGATGGGTTTGTAAAGGTTTTTGAAAAAATTAACTCTTTTCAAAGCCAGGGTTCTTTTGAAGGTTGGATCAGGCGTATTTTTGTGAATACCGCGCTGGACAGTATACGCAGGAACAAAGAACACAATTTACTTGCCGATATTGACCAGGTTGGTTATTCGCTTGACTCGGGACAGAGTGTTGAAAGCGCAATCAATGCCGAGGAACTCCTGAACATTTTGAACAGCATTCCCACGGGATATAAAGTGGTGTTTAACATGTTTGTTATTGAAGGATACAGCCATAAAGAAATTGCCGATGAACTGGGCGTTTCCGAAAGCACTTCCAAAACACAGTTTCTAAGGGCCAAGGCATACCTGCTTAAGGTAATGCAAAAGCAAAAAATGATTTAAGAATTAGTGAAAAACAACATAAATATAGAAGAGCTTTTCAGGTCGGGCCTGCAAAACATGGAGTCCAATCCCCCCGTGGGCGGATGGGAAGCCATACAGGCCAAACTCACGGCATCAGCCGCTGGTGCCGGTACAACGGTTGCCGCAGCAAAAGGGGGCCTTGGAATAGCTAAAATTGCCGCTATTGCTGCCATTGCCGTAGGAACCGGGCTTGGCGTAGGTTACTTTTTTGGTGCAAACAATAATAAGAAAACCGGTAATGCAACTACCCAAACCACAAACCAAAAATTACACACCGCAGGCGATAAAGCTGTTGAATTGCCCGGCAACATTCAGGTTACCGAAATAAACAGCGTAAACAAACAAGGTAAGGTTATTTCAATAGTTGAAGTTACAAAGGGCAACGAAACCCAAAAGGTGTTGGTTGAAGTAAACCAGCCTGAAACCGATAAATCGCCTTCCATTGTAGGCCAGTGGTTATCGACCGACAAAAACAAGAATAAATACAGCCAGGAATTGATCAATAAATTACTGGCGCAAATTGATTCGGACGATGAAACCCTTACCGAACCTGTTGTTGAACCCGGCAATA
>DASPJQ010000884.1:0-2803 GCA_035628535.1 Flavobacteriales bacterium
TTCGGGAGATTGACGCCTTGGGTGGCTACTCAGGCATTGTTACCGATAAGTCAACCGTACAATTCAGAATGCTTAACAGCTCAAAAGGTCCGGCCATGTGGAGCCCGCGGGCACAATGTGACCGCATGCTCTTTAGCCAGGTTTGGCGGCAAATGCTGGAGCAAACTCCGAATCTTGATTTTTGGCAGGAAACCGCGGGAAGCATTTTGGTGGATGGAAATAAAGTAAAAGGCATACGTACCTCGCTTGGTCTTGATATAATGGCCAAGGCAGTTGTGCTTACCAACGGGACCTTTTTAAATGGTCTAATTCACATAGGCGAAAAACAGTTTGGTGGCGGTCGTGCCGGTGAAAAGGCCGTTCATGGGTTGACCGAGAACCTGGTTAGCCTTGGCTTTGATTCAGGCCGAATGAAAACAGGAACCCCTCCCCGGCTGGATGGGCGTAGCCTTGATTACAGCAAAATGGAGCTGCAGCCAGGTGATGATTCGGGCGGCAAATTTTCTTTTACCGATACACCCGTTATTGAAAAACAATTACCCTGTCACATTGCCTATACATCTGAATTAACCCATGAATTATTGCGTGAAGGATTTGACCGCTCACCCATGTTTAACGGTGCAATTCAAAGTACTGGTCCGCGTTATTGCCCATCCATTGAAGACAAAATAAACCGCTTTGCCGGGCGCACCAGGCACCAGCTTTTTGTAGAGCCTGAAGGTTGGAATACCGTTGAAATATACCTCAACGGCTTTAGCACAAGCCTTCCCGAAGACGTACAGCTGAAGGCACTAAAAAGCATTCCTGGATTTGAAAAAGTAAAAATGTTCAGGCCGGGTTATGCAATTGAATACGATTATTTCCCTCCTACCCAGCTGACCCATACACTAGAAACAAAACTGGTGGAGGGCTTGTTTTTTGCGGGCCAAATAAACGGTACAACCGGGTATGAAGAGGCGGCCGGCCAAGGCATTGTTGCCGGCATTAATGCCAGCCTTAGCGTGCAGGAAAGGGATCCATTTGTACTCAAACGCAATGAGGCCTATATTGGGGTTTTGATTGATGACCTTATTACCAAGGGCACCGAAGAACCCTATCGTATGTTTACTTCCAGGGCTGAATTCAGGATTCTTTTGCGCCAGGATAATGCTGATGAGAGGCTGACCCCTCTTGGACATAAACTGGGCCTGGCCAGTGATGAACGGCTAAAAAAGGTTGAGGCTAAAATGGGCCAAACTGAAAAAATCATTCATTTCTTCAAGACAGAAAGCATAGCCCCTGAGGAAATCAATGAACGCCTTGAGGAGTTGGGCTCAGAACCCATAAAACAGAAATATAAAATGTTTACAGTGCTTTCCCGCCCTCACGTAAGCATAACCGACTTTATGCGTTCAAGTGCGCTTAAATCGTTTATAAATGCATTAAACGGCAATGCACGCGAGGTGGTTGAGCAGGCTGAGATCAAAATGAAGTACGAGGGTTATATTGGAAGGGAAGAAGAGCTTGCCGAAAAAATGCTTAAACTTGAGAACATAAGCATACCCCCAGATTTTGACTTTTCCAAACTAAGTTCTATGAGCATTGAGTCAAAGCAAAAGCTAACGCAAATACGGCCAACAACCATTGGCCAGGCTTCACGTATAAGTGGTGTTAGTCCCAGTGACATTTCAGTCCTGTTAATTTATATGGGGAGGTAATTGTTCCACGTGAAACAAGAAGCACATTTTACCACCCTGTCCAATTGCCCATCTTGTGAGGGCACTGTATTCACCCCTCACCTTTCGGCCATAGATCATACCTACAGTAAACTGGAATTTCAACTTGTAAAATGTTCGGGTTGCAATCTGGTGTTTACCAATCCGCGCCCGGTTGAGGAAGAAAATGCCAATTACTACAAGTCGGCTGACTATATATCCCACACCAATTCAACCAAAGGGCTTATTGGCATTCTTTATAAATGGGTGCGTAACATTAACCTGAAACGCAAAGTCAGGGTACTTGTAAAACATAAATCGGGAAAAGATGTATTGGATATTGGCTGTGGTACGGGATATTTTCCGGCTGCGGCCAATGCTGCAGGGTACCATTGTGTAGGGGTTGAACCCGATCCTGATGCGTTGAAATTTGCTTTGGAAAACAACAAAATTGAAGCATATCCACTTGAGAAATTGACTATATTCAACAGGCAGTTTAATACCGTGACCATGTGGCATGTGCTTGAACACGTATACCATTTGCGGGAGCAACTTCAAACCATAAAAGGATTAATCAGGCCAGGCGGATTATTTGTGATAGCCTTACCCAACTATAAAAGTTATGATGGCACCCTGTACAAAGAGGCTTGGGCCGGTTATGATGTGCCACGCCACCTGTACCACTTTGAGGAGAAAACAGTGGAAAGTCTCATGAATGCATTCGGCTTTGAACTGGCTGATATAATACCCATGAAATTTGATGCGTATTATGTCTCCATGCTTTCCGAAAAGCACCGCAAGGGGTCAATGCTCACCGCCTTTTTACATGGCCGTAAATCCAACGCAATGGCACGGAACAAAAAGCACCCATGGTCAAGCCAAATCTATGTGTTTAAAAACACACAAGTAAAGTTAGAAAATTAAAATACTAAATACCTGCATCAATCGTTATACCATCGTGCTAAAAAAAATAGAATATATTTTCATTCTTGTATTTGCATTGGTGAGTCTTCATTCCCGTGCGCAAAAAGTTGGGATTGGTGAATGGGACAGCTATTTTACGCTTACCAACATGTATGATGTTGTGGAGGGCCCGGGCGGTAAGGTAT